>NZ_JBEPBI010000065.1:0-40221 GCF_040299045.1 Streptomyces sp. NPDC001027 | reverse complement strand
GATCTCCTATACTTCCCGTACAACGGCGTGCGCAACACCGCCGGCGCCTGCCCACAGTCCCCGCCCGGACGACTGGGCAGGCGCCGTCGCCTCTGTACGCATGTGATCCCGCGTCGACGGTCCGTGACCGTCCGCACCGTTGGCTCGACGGGCCGTCCGTGCCACCCTGAGGAAGATCCGACGGGGAGGCGGCGACGTATGGGCGAGTACGCGGGATCGGTGAACAGCGCGGCGGACGAAGGGAGTTCGCGGCGGCCGAGGGATCCGGCGGGCAGGGGCGAGCGGGTCGCGGACTGGGCGGACGAACGGCTCGGGCTGTACACGCTGGCGAAGGCCAACCTGCGCAAGGTGTTCCCGGACCACTGGTCCTTCATGCTGGGCGAGATCTGTCTCTACAGCTTCCTGATCCTCATCCTCACCGGCGTCTATCTCACCCTGTTCTTCGAGCCGAGCAGCGCCGAGGTCGTCTACCACGGCTCGTACGCGCCCCTCAACGGCATCACGATGACGCGGGCGTACGAGTCGACGCTCGACATCAGCTTCGACGTGCGCGGCGGGCTGCTCATCCGGCAGATCCACCACTGGTCGGCGCTGGTCTTCGTCACCGGCATGCTCGTGCACATGATGCGGGTGTTCTTCACCGGCGCGTTCCGCAAGCCGCGCGAGGTCAACTGGGTGTTCGGCTGGCTGCTGTTGTTCCTCGGCATCCTCACCGGTCTCACCGGCTACTCGCTCCCCGACGACCTGCTCTCCGGCACCGGCGTGCGGTTCGCCGACGGCGCGATCCTGTCCGTCCCGGTCGTCGGCACGTACCTGTCGTTCTTCCTCTTCGGAGGCGAGTTCCCGGGGCACGACATCATCGCCCGGTTCTACCCGATCCACGTCCTGCTGCTGCCCGGCATCATGCTGGGGCTGGTCGTCGCCCACCTCGTCCTGGTGTTCTTCCACAAGCACACCCAGTACCCCGGACCAGGACGCGACCAGAAGAGCGTCGTCGGCATGCCGTTCATGCCGGTCTACATGGCGAAGGCCGGCGGGTTCTTCTTCCTGGTCTTCGGCGTGCTGGCGGTGATGGGCGGGATCGCGAGCGTCAACCCGGTGTGGGCGTTCGGGCCGTACCGCCCGGACCTGGTGACGACGGGAGCCCAGCCGGACTGGTACCTCGGCTTCTCCGAGGGGCTGATCCGGGTGATGCCGGGGTGGGAGATCAACGCCTGGGGCCACACGCTGGAGCTGGGCGTCCTCATCCCGTTCTCGCTGTTCCCGCTGATCCTGCTCGCCATCGGGGTCTATCCCTTCGTCGAGGCGTGGATCACCGGCGACAGGCGGGAGCACCACATCCTCGACCGGCCGCGCAACGCCCCCGTGCGCACCGGCCTCGGCGTGGCCTGGCTGACCCTGTACGCGGTGCTGCTGATCGGCGGCGGCAACGACGTCGTCGCCACGCATCTGCATCTGTCCATCAACGCGATCACCTGGTTCGTGCGGATCTCCGTGTTCGTCGCCCCGGTCGTCGCGTTCACGCTCACCAAGCGGATCTGTCTCGGGTTGCAGCGCAGCGACCGTGACAAGGTGCTGCACGGCAGGGAGACGGGCGTCATCAGACGCCTGCCGCACGGCGAGTACGTCGAGGACCACGAACCCCTGAGCCGGGACCGGCTGTTCACCCTCACCCAGCACGAGCAGCACCCGCCGTACGAGATCGGGCCGCTCGTCGACCACAACGGGGTGCGGCGGCCGGTCACCGTGTCCCAGCGGGTGCGGGCGCGGCTGGCGGGGGCGATGTTCGGGGCGGACAGCCGCATCCCCAAGCCGACGCCCGAGGAGTACCGCGAGCTCACCGCGGGCCACGGAGGTCATGGGAGTCATGCGGGGCACGGGGATCGTGCGGGGCATGGGGATCGTGCGGGCCGTGGGGGAGACGGGGGAGGCCGGGGAGCCGGGCGGTGAGGACCTGCGCGAAGCGTTCGCCGATCAGCCGGTGTCCCGCCGCGTCCGGGTGGAGGCCGTCGGGCAGCGGCGTCCCGACGGCGTCGGCCTGGCCGTAGAGGTCGAGGCCGTCGACGTGGTGCAGATGCGGGTCGTCGGCGGCCCGCTCGGCCACGATCCGGGCCAGTTCGGCGCGGATCACCCGCAGGGTCAGCTTCCCGTACGCCACCTCGGCCGGGTCGCCCATCGGCTGGAACAGCGCCCTGCCCGCGGCCGCGGAGGCGAAGTCCAGCGAGGTGGGGCCCGGCGTGTCCTCGTGCATCGGGCACAGGATCGGTGAGACGACCACCAGGGGCGTGCTCGGACGGCCGTCGCGGATCGTGTCGAGGAAGCCGTGCACGGCCGGGGCGAAGGCGCGCAGCCGCATCAGGTCCAGGTTCACCAGGTTGATGCCGACCTTGACGCTGATCAGGTCGGCCGGGGTGTCCCGCAGCGCGCGGGCGGTGAACGGGTCGAGGAGTGCGCTGCCGCCCAGGCCCAGGTTGATCAGCTCCACCCCGGCCAGCGAGGCGGCGAGGGCGGGCCAGATCGCGGTGGGGCGCACGGCGTCCGAGCCGTGGCTGATCGAGCTGCCGTGGTGCAGCCAGACCGGGCGGCCGGACGCGGGGGCGGCGGTCAGCGGGGCGTCGGTGCGCAGGGCGACCAGTTCGGCGCTCTCGTCGTGCGGGAGCCAGATCTCCAGGTCCTTGACGCCGGCCGGCAGGTCCGTGAACCGCAGGGTGGCGACCGGACCGGAACGCGTGTCGGTGGTACCCGCCACCAGGTCGACGGTCTGGACGCGGCCGCCCCGCGTCGCACTGGCCGCCCTCAGCGGACGGCCGTCGACGAGCAGCTCGTACACGCCGTCCGGGCGGGGCGGCCCGCCGACGTAGACCCTTTTGGTGGGCAGGACGTCCAGCTCGACGGCGGTGGCCCCGCTGCGGAACACGAGCCGCACGCCCGACGGCTGGGACTCGGCCATGGCGAGCTGCGGGTCGGCGCACTGGGCACGCGCGCGTGCGGGCAGCCGGTGCGGCAGCACGCCGTGCTCGGTGCGCTCGACGTCGAGGGCCCCGCGCAGCAGATCGGCGGTGACCGGCGTCGTGACCCAGGCCGGCCCGGGCGCGCGGCTCATGCGGCGGGCCAGTTGCGCAGCAGGGCGTCGAGGGCGTCCAGGACGCGGGCCCAGGTCTCGTCCGTGTCCGGCGCGCTGTGGCTGAAGCTCCCGCCCAGCTCCAGGCCGACGTAACCGCTGAAGACGCTGCCGAGCAGCCGGACCGCGTGCGTACGGTCGGGCTCCGCCAGGTCGTAGCCGCGCAGCAGTGCCCGGGTCATCTGCGCGTGCCGGACGCCGGCGCTTTCGGCGGCCGTCTGCGGGTCGAGCCGCAGCTGGGCGGCGGCGTAGCGGCCGGGGTGCTCGTGTGCGTAGTCGCGGTAGACGTTGGCCAGCGCGGTCAGCGCGTCCTTTCCGGCCCGGCCCGCCAGCGCGTCGGCGGCCCGGTCCGCGAGCTCCTCGAGGGCGAGCAGCGCGATCCGGGTCCTGAGGTCCTGCGAGTTCTTCACGTGCGAGTACAGACTCGCCACCCTGACGTCGAACCGCCGGGCCAGCGCCGAGACGGTCACCTCCTCGAAGCCGGCCTCGTCGGCGAGCTCCGCACCCGCCCGCACCAGGCGCTCCGTGGTCAGTCCGACCCGCCCCATGTCCGTCCGCCCTTCCCGTCGACGCCTTACCCCAGGCCCTAACCTATTATGCATTTGCCTAAAATCTTTAGGCAAATTAGCCTCGCTTATATGAAGCCGCTGACCGAACCAGAGATCCGCGCCGCGTTCGTGAACTGCACCAAGGGCGACGCCAAGCGCCTGTCCGTGCCGCGCGACCTCGCCGATCGCCCGTGGGACGACCTGGACTTCCTGGGCTGGCGCGACCCCCAGGCCCCCGACCGCGCCTACCTCGTCGCGGAGCTCGACGGCCGGCTGACGGCCCTGGCGATGCGCACCTCGGCCGCCGGCCCCGGGCAGTCCCGGCGCAGCATGTGCCGGCTGTGCCTGACCACCCACTCCGGCGGCGTCTCGCTGATGGTCGCGCCGAAGGCCGGCCGCGCCGGCCAGCAGGGCAACTCGGTGGGCGCCTACATCTGCAGCGACCTCGCCTGCTCGCTGTACGTGCGGGGCAAGCGGGACGCGGGCGCCGGGGCCCGGCTGCACGAGACGATCACGCTGGAGGAGAGGATCGGGCGGACGGTCGCCCACCTCGCCGCGTTCGTCGCCCAGGTCACGGGCTGACCGTCCGTCCGCCGCCTGCCGTCAGGCGGCCCTCGCCCGCGTGCGGCGTGCCGGGGGCCGCGCCAGCCCCCGTCGGCACTTCAGGCGTGGCCGCGCAGCACCTCCGCCCGGCAGGCGTCCGGGTCTCCCCACGCCGTGCGCAGCGCTCGGGCCTTGGTCAGCCACAGCGACAGGTCGTACTCCGCCGTGTAGCCGATCGCGCCGTGCAGCTGGAGCGCGGTGCGCGCGGTGGCGTACGCCGCCTCGCAGGAGCTCACCTTCGCCGCGGCCACGTCCGCCGGGGCCATCGTCACCGCGGCGCCCAGCACCAGGGGACGGGCGAACTCCAGCGCGATCTTCGCGTCCGCCAGCCGGTGCTTGACCGCCTGGAACGATCCGATGGGCGCCCCGAACTGGTGTCGGTGCCGCACGTACCCCGCCGTCCGGTCCAGCAGTGCGAGCCCCACGCCCAGTGCCTGCGCGGCGGTGGCCAGCCGCGCCCACAGCAGGGCGCCGTCCGCGGGCGGGTCCGGGTCGAGGAGCTCGCCGCCCGGCAGCAGCCGGGTGAGCCGGCGGGCCGGGTCCAGGCACGCGCGGACCGGACCGTGCCCCGGCGCGAGCCGCAGCCCGTCCCCGGCCAGCACCAGCCGTGCCGTCGCCGCGTCGCCGTCCAGGGCGTACCCGCCCTCCCGGGCCAGCGTCGCCATCGACTCGCCCGAGGCGAGACCCGGCAGGAACCGCCCGGCCGGGCCCGGCGCGCCGAGAGCCGCGGCCGCGGCCACCGTCTCCACCAGTGGCCCGGGCACCGCGTACCGCCCCAACTCCACGAACGCGACGGCCAGTTCGACGGGCCGGGGACCCAGTCCTTCGTACGCCTCAGGGACCGCCAGCGCGAAGACGCCGGCCGCGGCGATCCGCGACCACAGCGCCCGCCCGGCCGCCCGATCGCCGCGGCTCCAGTCGCGGATCACGGCCGGCACGCCGGCCGCGGACAGCATCGCGCCCAGCGACCCGGCGAACGCCCGTTGCTCGGCGTCGAGGAGGAAGCGCGGCGCGGGCTCGGGCGCCGCGGGCGCGGGGATGTGCGGCGAGAGCGTCACCGGCGCCCCCTCGGCAGGCCGAGCAGACGCTCGGCGATGATGTCGCGCTGGATCTCGTTCGTGCCCGCGTAGATCGGCCCGGCGAGCGCGAAGACATAGCGCTGCGACCACTCCTCGTCGGCGAACTCGCCCTCCTCGCCGAGGAGATCCAGCGCCGTCTCGTGCAGGGCGATGTCGTACTCGGACCAGAAGACCTTGTTCGCACTCGCCTCGGCGCCGACGCGCTCGCCGCCGAGGAACCGGGAGACGGTCGCGTAGGTGGCCAACTGGTAGGCGCGGGCGCCGATCAGGGCGTCGGCGACCCGCGCCCGCGCGCCCTGCGGACTGCCGCGGTCCCGCCACAGCGCGTGCAGCCGGTCGGCCGCCGCGAGGAAGCGGCCCGGGGAGCGCAGCGTCAGCCCGCGTTCGTCGGCCGCTGTCGCCATCGCGATCCGCCAGCCCTGGCCCGGCTCGCCGATCACGTCCTCGTCCGCCACGAACACCTCGTCCAGGAACAGCTCGGCGAACGCCGGCTTCCCGTCGAGACGGCCGATCGGGCGGACGGTGACGCCCTCCGCCCGCAGGTCGAACATGACGTAGGTGAGCCCCTGATGGGGCTTCGGGGCCTCGGGGTCACTGCGGAACAGGCCGAAGGCCCGGTCGGCGAAGGCCGCGCGCGAGGACCAGGTCTTCTGGCCGCTGAGCCGCCAGCCGCCGGGGACCCTCACCGCCCGCGCGCGCAGCGACGCCAGGTCCGAACCGGCCTCCGGCTCCGACCAGGCCTGCGCCCAGACGGTCTCGCCGCGCGCCATCGCCGGCAGCACCCGCGCGCGCTGCTCCTCGGTGCCGTGCGCGAACAGGGTCGGCGCGAGGAGGCTCACGCCGTTCTGGCCGACCCGACCCGGGGCGCCCGCGGCGTAGTACTCCTCCTCGAAGAGCAGCCAGCGCACCAGGCCGCACTCGCGTCCGCCGTACCGCCGCGGCCAGTTCACCGCCGACCAGCCGCCCGAGGCCAGTTCGGCCTCCCACGCGCGGTGCGCGGCGAAGCCCTCGGCGGTCTCCAGCGAGGGCAGCGGCTCGGACGGCACATGGGCGTGCAGCCAAGCCCGGGCCTCGGCGCGGAACGCCTCGTCGGCGGGGGAGTGCGTGAGATCCACGGGCGCTCTCCTACGGGTGGTTCTCGCGGGACCGTTCTTCCCTAACAAGTGTTTGGTAGGTTAGCGTGGCCCCATGACAGTCGTCGAGAGTCCGGCATACGTGCCCGGTCACGGGCTGCTCAGGGGGCGCACCGCCGTCGTCACCGCCGCGGCCGGGGCCGGCATCGGCGGAGCCGTCGCACGCCGCTTCCTGGAGGAGGGGGCCCGCGTGCTGATCAGCGACGCCCACACCCGGCGGCTGGGGGCGCACGAGAGCGCGCTGGCCGAGGAGTTCGGGCCGGCCTCGGTGGCCGCCCTGCCCTGCGACGTCACCGACGAGGACCAGGTGCAGGCCCTGTTCGACGCCGCCGTCGCCGCCCACGGCAGGCTGGACGTCGTCGTCAACAACGCCGGCCTCGGAGGCGCCGCGCACCTCGCGGACATGACGGACGAACAGTGGACACGCGTCCTCGACGTCACGCTGAACGGCACCTTCCGCTGCACCCGGGCCGCCCTGCGGCGGATGCGCGACACCGGCGGCGGCGTCATCGTCAACAACGCCTCCGTCGTCGGCTGGCGCGCCCAGGCAGGGCAGGCGCACTACGCCGCCGCGAAGGCGGGCGTGATGGCGCTGACCCGCTGCGCGGCGATCGAGGCCGCCTCCTACGGCGTGCGGGTCAACGCCGTCTCACCCAGCCTCGCCATGCACCCGCACCTGGTGAAGGTCGCCTCCGCCGAGCTGCTCGAGGAGCTCACCGGGCGCGAGGCCTTCGGACGGTACGCCGAGCCCTGGGAGGTCGCCAACGTCATCGTGTTCCTCGCATCCGGCTACTCCTCGTACATGACCGGCGAAGTGGTCTCCGTCAGCGGCCAGCATCCCTAGGACGACAATGGACGCGTGCCTCCTACGAAGCCTCCCGCCAAGCCTGCTGCGAAGCCCGCCGAGAAGCCCGCTGGGAAGAAGAAGCCCCAGGTGACCGCCGCGCCCGCCCGGCGCCGCGAACTCCTCGAGACCGCCGCCGAGGTCTTCGCCGAGCAGGGCTACAACGCCACCACCGTGCGCAAGATCGCCGACCACGCGGGCATGCTCGCGGGCAGCCTCTACTACCACTTCGACTCCAAGGAGTCGATGCTCGAGGAGATCCTGCGCAGCTTCCTCGACGAGCTGTGGGACGGCTACGACACCGTCCTGGCCGCCCGGCTAAGCCCCCGCGAGACTCTCGAGGCGCTGGTCATCGAGTCGTTCCGGGAGATCGACCGGCACCGCGCCGCCGTCGCCATCTACCAGAAGGAGAGCAGGCAGCTCGTGGCGCAGGAGCGGTTCGCGTTCCTCGCCGACTCGCAGCGCAGGTTCGAGACGGCGTGGCTCTCCACGCTGGAACGCGGCGTCGGGGCCCGGGTCTTCCGGGCCGATCTCGACGTCCGTCTCACCTACCGGTTCGTCCGCGACACGGTGTGGGTCGCCGCGTCCTGGTACCGGCCCGGCGGGCAGCACAGACCGGAGGAGATCGCCCGCCAGTACCTGTCGATGGTGCTGGACGGCATCGCCGTCCGTGAATAGTCCACTGACGTGCCCCTTTGCATGAGGGAGTTGCCATGGCCGAGGCCTACATCGTCGAAGCGGTCCGTACGCCCGTCGGGCGTAAGGGAGGAGGTCTGTCCGGCGTGCACCCGGCGGACCTCGGCGCGCATGTGCTGAAGGAGCTCGTCGCCCGCTCGGGCGTGGACCCGGCGGCCGTCGAGGACGTCGTCTTCGGCTGCCTGGACACGGTCGGCCCGCAGGCCGGGGACATCGCGCGGACGTGCTGGCTGGCCGCCGGACTCCCCGAGGAGGTGCCGGGCGTGACCGTCGACCGCCAGTGCGGCTCCTCGCAGCAGGCCGTGCACTTCGCCGCCCAGGGCGTGCTGTCCGGCACCCAGGACCTGGTCGTCGCGGGCGGCGTGCAGAACATGTCGCAGATCCCGATCGCCTTCGCCACCCGGCAGGCCGCCGCACCCCTCGGCTTCACCCAGGGCCCCTTCGCGGGCAGCGAGGGCTGGCGCGCCCGCTACGGGGACCGGCCCGTCAACCAGTTCGCCGGCGCCGAGATGATCGCCGCCAAGTGGGGCATCAGCCGGCAGGACCAGGAGGAGTTCGCCCTGCGCTCGCACCGCCGGGCGGTCCGCGCGATCGACGAGGGCCGCTTCGCCCGCGAGACCGTCGCCTACCGGGACGTCACGACCGACGAGGGGCCGCGCCGGGACACCTCCCTGGAGAAGATGGCCGCGCTGAAGCCCGTCATCGACGGCGGCACCGTCACCGCCGCCTGCTCCTCGCAGGTCTCCGACGGCGCGGCCGCGCTGCTGCTGGCCTCCGCGGACGCCGTCCGCGAACACGGGCTGCGGCCGCGGGCCCGCGTCCACCACCTCTCGGTGCGCGGCGAGGACCCCGTCCGCATGCTGACGGCCCCGATCCCGGCCACCGCGCACGCCCTGAAGAAGACCGGCCTCACGATCGACGACCTCGACCTCGTCGAGATCAACGAGGCGTTCGCGCCCGTCGTCCTGGCCTGGCTGAAGGAGACCGGCGCGGACCCGGAGAAGGTCAACGTCAACGGCGGCGCGATCGCCCTCGGCCATCCCCTCGGCGCGACCGGCGCGAAGCTGATGACGACGCTGCTGCACGAACTGGAGCGCACCGGCGGCCGGTTCGGACTGCAGACGATGTGCGAAGGCGGCGGCCAGGCCAACGTGACGATCATCGAGCGGCTCTGACGGCGGGCTGAGGGGCGGGCCCGCCCGCGGCGGACGTCACCGCGGGACGGGCCCGCCCGCGGCGGCCCTCACGTCGCGGCGAGCCGGTCCAGGGCGGTCAGCACGTCCTGCGCCTCCTTCATGATCCGTTCCACCAGCTCCGCGCACGACGGCAGGTCGTCGATCACTCCGGCGACCTGCCCGGCGGCCATCACACCCGCCTCCGGGCGGCCCTCCACCATCGCGGACCTCAGCAGCATCGGCGTGTTCGCGGCCAGCAGCACCTGGCTCCAGGCGAGGTCCTTGCCGTGCCGCAGCGCCAGACCGTCGCGGACCATCTGCCGCCAGGTGAGACCGGACACCCGGCGAAAGCCCGCCGCGTGCCGCGCCGCCCGCAGCAGCGCCCGGACCCGGCCCGCGTCCTCCAGGGCGTCGACCAGCGGGGTGCGCAGCATGCGGTGCGGCAGGCCGTCCACCGCCCGGGTGACCGTGACGTCCCGTACCGTCGCCGCCAGATACCGCGCCTTCACCGCCTTCGGGACCGGCGAGTCCGACGTCAGCAGGAACCGCGTGCCCATCGCCACGCCGGCCGCCCCGTACGCCAGCGCGGCCGCGAGACCTCGCCCGTCGAAGAAGCCGCCCGCCGCCACGACGGGGACCTCCACCGCGTCCACCACCTGCGGCAGCAGGACCGTCGTCGCCACCTCGCCGGTGTGGCCGCCGCCCTCGCCGCCCTGCACGATCACCGCGTCCGCGCCCCACGCCGCGACCTTCTCGGCGTGCCGGCGGGCCCCCACCGACGGGACGACCACGACCCCCGCCTCCTTCAGCGCGGCGATCAGCTCGGCGGAAGGGGCGAGCGCGAACGACGCGACCCGCACCCCCTCGTCGACGATGATCCGGACCCGGTCCCCGGCGTCCGCCGCGTCGGCCCGCAGGTTCACCCCGAACGGCGCGTCCGTGCGCGACTTCACCTCCCGCACCGCCGACCGCAGCCCGTCCAGGGTCATCGTCGCCGAGGCCAGGACGCCCAGCGCCCCCGCGTCCGCCGCCGCCGACACCAGCCGCGGACCCGCCACCCATCCCATGCCGGTCTGCACGATCGGGTGACGGACCCCGACCAGCCGGGTGAACGCCGTCTCCATCAGAGCGCCACCTCCCGGGCCCGCGCGCCGCCCGGGTCGATCACCTCACGGATCAGCCGCAGCTCCTGAGCGGTCGGCTCACGGGTGTACGGCACCTCGTCCGCGACGGCCAGATCGAACCCCGTCGCCTCCCGTACCTCCTCGACGCTCACCCCGGGATGCAGCGAGGCCAGCCGCATCGACCGGTCGGGCGTGGCGAAGTCGAAGACGCCGAGGTCGGAGACGACCCGCCCCAGGCGATGATGCCGGGCCCCGGCCGCACGGTCGTACCCCACGCCGCACACCATGTCGACCTTCGCGACGAACACCCGCCTGGAGTGCTTCGGGATCCAGTAACTCGTCGGGTTGTTCAGGGTGTTGACCGGCGCACCGCGCACGCCCAGCAGCTGCCGCACCGGCTTCGCCCAGTCGCCGACGCACGCGATGTTCTGGTTGCCGTACCGGTCGATCTGGCTCGCGCCCATCATCACGTGCCGCCGGCCGCCGGTGACCAGCTCCAGATGCCGCCGATAGGGCAGCCAGCCCTCCGTCGTCCCGTCCGGACGCACGATCAGCGCCTCGCCGTCGGTCAGCAGGAGATCCGGCGAGAAGCTGAGCCGGGCGAGCCGGGCGCCGACCGAGGGGATCACCCCCATGGGGCTCGCCAGGATCTCGCCCGCGTCCCGCCAGGCCTCCGCGCAGGCGATCACGCAGTACTCGGCACGCGTGGCCCCGCTCATGAGTCCTCCCCGACCGCCGACCGGTACGCCTGTTCGTCCCCCGCGAGACAACGGGCCGAGAACTGCGCCCACGGCGTCGTCGCGTACCGCTTCTGGAACGCCTCGTCCCGGCCGTAGTCGGGCGCACAGGACGTGAAGTGCGCCCCGTTCGGAGCCTCCACCACCCCCGTCACCGTGTGCCGCTTGATCAGCAGCGACTGCGGCGGCGCCTCCTTCGTCAGCTCCGCCGTGTCGACGACGCGCTCGCAGCTGACGTACGCCGTGTCCGCCGCCTCGCAGAACAGATCGTCGAAGTACGGGTCCGGGCCCAGATACTGCCCGTTGCCCAGCCGATCGGCCCGGTTCACGTGCACCAGCGCCGCGTCCAGCCGCAGGGCGGGCATGGCCACGAACGTCTCCCCGTCCTCGTACGGCGACGTCACCGTCCGCAGACCCGGGTTGACCCGCATCACGTCGGAGCCGAGACCCGCCCGCACGGGCAGGAACGGCAGCCGGTGCGCCGCTGCGCGCAGCCCCCACAGGAACATCGCCTCGTCGACCTCCGTCAGCTCCAGCGCCCCCCGCTCGCGGGCCGCCCGGTAGTGCGGCTCGAGCGGGATCGAGTCCAGGGTGACGAAGGCGGCGACCAGCCTGCGGATCCGCCCCGCCGCCGCGAGCATGCCGACGTCCGGGCCGCCGTACGAGACCACCGTGAGGTCGGTGACGTCCGTCCGCAGCAGCGCACGCACCAGCGCCATCGGCTTGCGGCGCGACCCCCAGCCGCCGATGCCGAGGGTCATGCCGCTCTCCAGACGGGAGACGGCCTCCTCGGCGCTCATCGTCTTGTCACTCACCCGAGCGCTCCTCCCGTGCGGCCCCGCCGAAGGCGCCGCGGACCCGGTCGGCCACTCCGCCGACGCTCGCCTCGTAGGTGAACCCCTGCTCGAAGCGGTAGCTGCGACGCACGTCGACCGGGTCGATGCCGTTGATGGCGGCCTTGGCCAGACGCACCAGCTCGCCGTCCTTCGCGGCGATCTCCCCGGCCAGCTCCAGCGCGGCCGCGCGCAGGTCGCCGCGGGGCGTCACCCGCCACACCGAGCCGTGCGCGTGCAGCTCGGCCGCCGTGACCGTGCGCGAGGTGTAGTAGAGGGCGCGCAGCAGATGCTGGGGCACGAGCCGGGCCAGATGGGTGGCCGCGCCCAGCGCGCCCCGGTCCAGCTCGGGCAGCCCGAACACGGCGTCCTCGCTCGCCACGATCACGTCCGCGTTGCCCACGAGTCCGACGCCGCCGCCCAGACAGAACCCCTGGACGGCCGCCACGACGGGGACCTCGCACTCGTACACCGCCGCGAACGCCTCGAAGCAGCCCCGGTTGGCGCCGATCAGCGCGCCCGGCCCCCGCGCCTGGATCTCCTTGATGTCGACCCCCGCGTTGAAGCCCCGCCCCTCGGCTGCCAGCACCACGCAGTGCGTGCCCGGGTCGCGGCCGGCCGCGCGCACGGCCTCGGCCAGGGCGAACCAGCCGTCCACCGGCAGGGCGTTCACCGGCGGGAAGTCGACCGTGACGAGCGCGATTGCCTTGTCCGCCCCCTTTTCCGGGGACGAGGTGGAGACACCCATGGAAGCATCAGCTACCTTTCCACCAAACGTTTGTTAGGTGGAAGGTAGCAGCCGATGAAGCTGGACGGGAAGGTCGCCGTCGTCACCGGCGGCACCCGGGGAGTGGGCGCCGGCATCGCGCGCTCCCTCGCGCGCGCCGGCGCCGAGGTCGTCGTCTGCGCCCGCCGACCGCCCGACGCCCCCATCCCCGGAGCCCGCTTCGCGCCGCTGGACGTCCGGGACGCCGACGCCGTGACGGCCTTCTTCGCCGGGCTGCCCCGGCTCGACGTCCTCGTCAACAACGCGGGAGGCGCCCCTTACCGGCCGCTCGCCGCGGCCGACGCGCACCGGCACGCGCGCGTGATCGAGCTCAACCTCCTCGCCCCGCTCGCGGCGTCCCTCGCCGCCCATGACCACCTCAGACGCACGCGGGGCTCCATCGTGATGATCGGCAGCGTCAGCGGCGGCCGCCCCTCACCCGGCACCGCCGCCTACGGCGCCGCCAAGGCCGGACTGGAGAGCCTCGCACGGTCCATGGCCGTCGAATGGGCGCCGGAGATCCGGGTGAACACCCTGGTCGTCGGCATGGTCCACACCGAGCGCACCCACCTGCACTACGGCGACGACGACGGCGTCGAGGCCGTCGCCCGCACCGTCCCGCTGGGCCGGCTCGCCCTCCCCGACGACGTCGGCGACGCGGCCGTCTTCCTCGCCTCCGACGCGGCCCGCTACATCAGCGGAGCGAGCCTGCTCCTGCACGGCGGGGGCGAACGCCCCGCCTTCCTCGACGCCGCCACCGCCGACAGGACGACCCGAGACACCTGAGAGACCTGAAAGACCTGACCTGAGAGACGTGAGAGACGTGGGAGACCTGACAGACGTGAGAGACGTGAGAGGAGACCTGCGATGAACAGGATCTGCGACGGACGGGTCGTCGTCGTCACCGGCGCCGGACGCGGCCTCGGACGCGCCCACGCCCTCGCCTTCGCCGCCGAGGGCGCCCGGGTCGTCGTCAACGACCTCGGCGTCGGCCTCGACGGCGCACCCGGCCCCGACAGCCCCGCCCAGCAGGTCGCCGACGAGATCCGCGCGGCCGGCGGCGCCGCCCTCGCCCACGGCGGCGACATCGCCACCCCCCAGGGCGCCGCGTCCCTCGTGACGACCGCCCTGGACACGTACGGCCGGCTCGACACCCTCGTCAACAACGCCGGCTTCCTGCGCGACCGCATGCTCGTCAACCTCGACGAGGACGACTGGGACGCCGTCCTGCGCGTCCACCTCAAGGGCCACTTCCTCACCCTCAAGCACGCCGCCGCACACTGGCGCGCCGAGACCAAGGCAGGCCGCACCCCCGACGCACGCGTCATCAACACCGCGAGCGGCGCGGGACTGCTCGGCTCGGTCGGGCAGGGCAACTACAGCGCCGCGAAAGCCGGCATCGTCGGACTCACGCTCGTCGCAGCCGCCGAACTCGCCCGCTACGGCGTCCAGGTCAACGCGATCGCGCCCGCCGCCCGCACCCGCATGACGGAACACACCTTCGCCGCCGCCATGGCCGCCCCCGAGACCGGCTTCGACGCCATGGCCCCCGGCAACGTCTCCCCCCTGGTCGTCTGGCTCGGCTCCACCGCCAGCGAAGGCGTCACCGGCCGCGTCTTCGAGACGGAGGGCGGCCGGATCACCGTCATGGAAGGCTGGCGGCCCGGCCCGACAGCGGACACCGGCAGACGCCGCAGCCCCGCCGAGGCGGGAGAGACCGCACGCAAGCTCCTCGCGGACGCGCAACCACCCGGACGCGTCTACGGCGCATGACCCGCGCACACCGACGCCCACCCGGCCGTATCCGCCCGCGACCGCACCGCACCCCACCTCACGTGTCGCACTCCAGCACGGTCCTGCACAACCCACAACGGGCCCGCACCCGCCCCCGCACCGGCACCCGGATCCGCTGACGACAGGTGGGACACGCGAACATCACCCGCAACGGCCCCTGCGGATCACGCACGAACGCATACGGCGCGCCCGCATCCCCCGACCCCGCCCGAACACCCTGCGCATGCCGGCGGTCACGGGCATAACGGCGCCGCCCCGCCCAGCCCGCCGCCGTCAGCGGCGGCTCCCGCTCGTCGCACCGCGCCCGCTCCAGACCCCGCCCGTACGCCTCGTACGCCTGCGCACTCGTGAACCACGCCGACGGATCCTCACCGAACACCAGCGACCGCTTCGCCAGCACGTACCCGAACTCCTCCGGCGTCAGATACCCCAGCTTCTGCGACGACACCCCGTCCACCCGGTAGGCGTCCAGCAGCAGCCAACCCGCCCCCAGATACGTCGTCGCCGTGTCCGTCAGGATCTCGTTGTCCCGCGTCCCCGCGAACGACAACCCCAACCGGTGCAGATAGACGTGCATGATCTCGTGCGCCAGCGCCGCACCGATGTCCCGGCGATGGTCACGGAAACGATCGTTCAGCTCGACGAAGTACTCCGGCCCCGCCGCGAGCTCGATGTGCGCCGCATGCTCCATCTCCCGGAACGCCACCACCATCCGCGCATCCGGCAACCGGTAGTGCCGCACCAGCTCCCGCGCCACCCGCTGCGCCCCCAGATGCAGATCGTCGGTGTCGCAGAACGCCACATCGGCCGGCGCCACACTCGTCGCGAACCGGTGGATCGTGTCGTACGACAACCGCCTGTACAACGCCGTCACCGCCGCCCGCACCGTCTCCAGATGCGGGTAACCGTGCTCGACCGGCCCGCCGTTCGCCACGCCGCACCCCCAACACGCCGAGGACCCGATTCCACTGTACGGGCAGCCCGCGAAGCCCGTCCGGACATGCCCTAGGGTGATCGCCCATGACCACCAGCAACACCCGCACGCCCGGCGCCGGCGACGTCGACCCCGCCGTCCGCGAGGAGCTCGCCCGGCTGCGCGACAGCATCGACAACATCGACGCGGCCGTCGTGCACATGCTCGCCGAACGCTTCAAAGCCACCCAGCAGGTCGGCCACCTCAAGGCCCGCCACCAGCTCCCGCCCGCCGACCAGGCCCGCGAAGCCCGCCAGATCGCCCGACTGCGCACCCTCGCCGAGAGCGCCAAGCTCGACCCCGCCTTCGCCGAGAAGTTCCTCAACTTCATCATCGCCGAGGTCATCCGCCACCACGAGCGCATCGCCGAGGACACCGCCACGCCCCCACGCCACTGACCCGGCCCCCGGACCCGGGACCGCACCCGGACCCACCGGACGGGCGCTCCGGCGCGAGAACGGACATAGGGCGCGTACCGATCCGCCCCTGTGCCCGGCCAGCGGCATCAGGCAGCATGTCGTTCATGTCCGTACTGACGCGCGACGAAGCGCAGATCCGTGCCAAACTCCTCGACGTCCTCCGCTACACCATCGAGCTCGACCTGACGACCGGCGACGAGACCTTCGAGTCCAGCACCGTCATCCGGTTCGCCGCACGCACCCACGGGGACACCTTCGTCGAGATCAGGCCCGCCGAACTGCACTCCGTCACCCTCGACGGCGAGCCCGTCGACCCCCAGACGCTCGACGACAACCGGCTCCCCCTGACCGGCCTCACCGCCGGCGAGCACGAACTGCGCGTCCACGCGAGCATGCGCTACTCCCGCACCGGCGAAGGCATGCACCGCTTCACCGACCCCACCGACGGCGAGACCTACCTCTACACCCAACTGTTCATGGAGGACGTCCAACGCGTCTTCGCCGCCTTCGACCAGCCCGACCTCAAATCGGTCTTCGAACTCACCGTCCAAGCCCCCGAAGCCTGGACCGTCCTCGCCAACGGCATCACCGAACACCTCGGCGACGGCCGCTGGCAGGCAGCGCCCACCCCCCTCGTCTCCACCTACCTCGTCGCCGTCGCCGCCGGCCCCTGGCACTCCGTGCGCACCGAACACCGCGGACTGCCCTTCGGCCTCCACTGCCGCCGCTCCCTCGCCCCCTACCTCGACGCCGACGCCGACGAACTCCTCGACATCACCCGCGCCTGCTACGACCGCTACCACGAGAAGTTCGAAGAGCCCTACCCCTTCGACTCCTACGACCAGGCCTTCGTCCCCGAGTTCAACGCCGGCGCCATGGAGAACCCCGGCCTCGTCACCTTCCGCGACGAGTTCGTCTACCGCTCCGCCGTCACCGACACCGAACGCCAGACCCGCGCCATGGTCATCGCCCACGAGATGGCCCACATGTGGTTCGGCGACCTCGTCACCCTCCAGTGGTGGGACGACATCTGGCTCAACGAGTCCTTCGCCGAGTACATGGGCTACCAGACCCTCACCGAAGCCACCCGCTTCCACGGCACCTGGACCGAGTTCGGCGTCGTCCGCAAACCCTGGGGCTACGACGCCGACCAGCGCCCCTCCACCCACCCCGTCGCCCCCGAGAACGTCGACGACACCGCCTCCGCACTCCTCAACTTCGACGGCATCTCCTACGCCAAGGGCGCCTCCGCACTGCGCCAGCTCGTCACCTGGCTCGGCGAGAAGGACTTCCTCGCCGGCATCAACACCCACTTCGCCCGACACCGCTTCGCCAACGCCACCCTCGCCGACTTCATCGACTCCCTCGCCGCCCACACCGACCGCGACGTCCACGCCTGGGCCGACGCCTGGCTGCGCACCACCGGCGTCGACACCCTCGTCCCCACCGTCAGCGGCTCCAACGGCGACCACACCCTCACCGTCGACCACCAGGGCAGCCGACCCCACCGCGTCGCCGTCGGCCTCTACGACCTCGACCTCGCCGACGAGGAACGCCACCTCACCCGGCGCCGACGCCTCGAGATCGACATCCCGCAGAGCGCACCCGAACCCCTCGGCAAACGCCCCGCCCTGCTCCTCCTCAACGACGGCGACCTCACCTACGCCAAGGTCCGCTTCGACCCCGGATCCTTCGACACCGTCCGCGCCCGCCTCAGCGGCCTGCCCGACCCGCTCACCCGCGCCGTCGTCTGGAACGCCCTGCGCGACGCCGTCCGCGACGGCGAACTCGCCCCCGCCGCCTACCTCGAGACCGCCCGCGCCCACCTCCCGCACGAGACCGACCTCGCCCTCGTCCAAGGCGTCCTCACCTTCGCCTCCAGCCAGGCCGCCGACCGCTACGCCACCCCCGAACAACGCCCCGCCGCCCTCGCCGCCCTCTCCGCGCTCTGCCGCGACCTCATCCGCCGCACCGAGGACGGCGACCACCCCAGCCTGCGCCTCATCGCCGTACGCCACTTCATCGCCGTCGCCGCCCACCCCGAGACCATCGCCGCCTGGCTCGCCGACGGCACCGTCCCCGGCGGCCCCGAACTCGACCCCGACCTGCGCTGGCGCGTCCTCGCCCGGCTCGCCGTCCTCGGCGCGATCGACGACGCCGCCATCACCGCCGAACTCGACCGCGACCCCTCCGCCACCGGCCGGGAAGGCGCCGCCCGATGCCGCGCCGCCCTGCCCGACGCCGAAGCCAAACGCACCGCCTGGGCCGCCATGTTCGAGGACGACGACCTCTCCAACTACCTGTTCACCGCCACCGCCCAGGGCTTCTGGCAGCCCGAACAGGCCGACCTCGTCGCCGACTACGTCCCACGCTTCTACCAGGACGCCGTCGCCGTCGCCGCCCGCCGCGGCCCCGCCATCGCGGACGCCGCCGGCCGCTGGGCCTTCCCCGGCCACGCCGTGGACCCCGACACCCTGCGGCTCGGCGAACAGTGCCTCACCGACGCCAGGCCCATCCCCGCCCTGCGCCGCAAACTCGTCGACCAACTCGACGACCTGACACGCGCGTTGCGCGTACGCGAGGCACACCAGGCCTGACACCCCGGCAACGGCCTACGCGAGGGCCCCGCACACCCCGAGCCGGCGTGCGGGGACCCACGGCCGGCCGAGCCTCCACTCGGCCCGCCGCACCGCCCCTTCACGCGGCCCCGACCGCCGGTTGCCGACGGCCCCCGCGCCCGCAGAACCCGGCCCCTCCACCGCGAAACCCAGCCGTCCGAGGAAGCGTTCCCCCGCGTCCAACCCGACGGCACGGTCGCCGTCACACGCCTGAGCCCCTCCTCCACGCCAGCAGCCCCTCGGCCACCGCACGCCCCACCCACCACGCCCCCACCCGCCTCACCCCACCCCGCACGCCCCCGCCCGCCACCCGCCCCACCCGTCCGCACCGCGCCGAAGTACCCACTTTCGGGTTCCTGTCACCGAGCTTTCCGGGCGCGTCGCCGCCCCGGCCGACAAGCTGGACCTCCCCGCTGCGGGCACCCGCCCCCGGCCCCGGAGGATCCCCCGTGAGCATGCCGCCCCTCGCCTCAGGCCCCGAAGGCTCCGACGCCCTGCGCCCACTGCTGGCGACCGTCCTCGACGCACTCGACGCCGGCGCCCGCTCCCGCAGCGGACCCCTGCCCGCGGGCGGACCGCACACCGTCGCCGCACGCGTCCGCGAAGCCGTCGGCGACCCCCTGCCCCCACACGGCGACCCCGACGCCCTGCACACCCTCGTCCACGCCCTCGCCGCCGGCGCCGCCGACCCCGCCCACCCCCTGTGCGCCGCCCACCTGCACTGCCCACCCCTCGCCGTCGCCACCGCCGCCGACCTCGCCGCCTCCGCCCTCAACCCCTCCCTCGACTCCTGGGACCAGGCCCCCGCCGCCTCAGAACTCGAAACCCTGCTCACCCACGCCCTCGCCGCAGAGATCTACGGCCACCCACACCAGACACCGTCCGGCGCCGCCACCGCCCCCGCCGACGCCCTCGTCACCACCGGCGGCACCGAAG
Source organism: Streptomyces sp. NPDC001027 (assembly GCF_040299045.1). Classification (NCBI taxonomy): domain Bacteria; kingdom Bacillati; phylum Actinomycetota; class Actinomycetes; order Kitasatosporales; family Streptomycetaceae; genus Streptomyces; species Streptomyces sp. NPDC001027. The sequence continues at coordinate 20,822 of NZ_JBEPBI010000065.1, read as the reverse complement.
CCAACCACCTCGCCCTCCTCCTCGCCCGGGAAGCACACGGACCCACCCTCCGACTCGTCTGCGGCGCCAACGCCCACCACTCCCTGCCCCGCGCCGCCTGGCTCCTCGGCCTCCCCGAACCCGTCATCCTCCCCACCCCCACCGGCGTCCTCGACCCCGACGCCCTCCACCACACCCTCACCACCCGACCCGACCCCCTCCTCGTCGCCGCCACCGCCGGCACCACCGACGCCGGACTCATCGACCCCCTCCCCACCCTCGCCGCCCTCACCCACACCCACGGCGCCCGCCTCCACATCGACGCCGCCTACGGAGGAGGCCTCCTCTTCAGCGACCGCCGACGCCCCCTCCTCACCGGCATCGAAACCGCCCACACCGTCACCCTCGACCTCCACAAACTCGGCTGGCAGCCCGTCGCCGCCGGACTCCTCGCCGTCCGCGACCCCCACGACCTCACCGCCCTCCACCACCACGCCGACTACCTCAACGCCGACGACGACACCGAAGCAGGCCTCCCCGACCTCCTCGGCCGCTCCCTGCGCACCACCCGCCGCCCCGACGCCCTCAAAATCGCCGTCACCCTCAAAACCCTCGGCCGCAGCGGCCTCGGCGCCCTCGTCGACCAGGTCTGCGACCACGCCCACGCCTTCGCCGCCCTCGTCCGCGACCACCCCGGGCTCGAACTCCACGCCCCGCCCACCATCAGCACCGTCCTCTTCCGCCCCACCGGCGCCACCGACACCGCCGTCGCGGAGATACGCCGCCGCCTCCTCGCCGACGGTCACGCCGTCCTCGGCCGCGCCCGCCTCGACGGCCGGCTCTGGCTCAAGACCACCCTCCTCAACCCCCACACCCGGCCCGCCGACCTCACCGCCCTCCTGCAACTGGTGGAAGGAAACACCCCCGCATGAACACGCCCCCGCACCCCGACGCCGACACCCCCCGCGACCTCGTCGGCATCGGCGTCGGCCCCAGCAACCTCTCCCTCGCCGCCCTCGCCCACCCCCTCGCCGAAATCGACGCCGTCTTCTACGAACAACGCCCCCGCTTCGACTGGCACCCCGGCCTCCTCATCGACGGCGCCCGCATCCAAGTCCCCTTCCTCGCCGACCTCGTCACCCTCGCCGACCCCACCAGCCACTGGACCTTCCTCAACTACCTCAAGACCCACCACCGCCTCTACCCCTTCTACTTCGCCGAGCGCTTCCACATCCAGCGCGCCGAATACGACGCCTACGGCCGCTGGGTCGCCGACCAACTCCCCGGACTCCGCTTCCGCCACCAAGTCGACTCCGTCCGCTGGAACCCCGAACGCGACGTCTTCGAAGTCGACTTCACCCAACTCGACGCAGCCGGCGAAGCCGAAGCCCTCGGCCGCACCCACACCCGCAACGTCGTCCTCGGCATCGGCGCCGAACCCCACATCCCCGACCCCCTGCGCCCCCTCGCCGACGCACCCGGCGTCCCCGTCCTGCACGCCGACGACTACCTCGCCCACCGCGACGCCCTCCTCACCGCCGGACACGTCACCGTCGTCGGCACAGGACAGTCCGGCGCCGAAGTCTTCCTCGACCTCCTCCGCCACCGCCCCACCGGCCGCGAACGACTCCACTGGATCGGCCGCACCGAAGCGTTCGCCCCCATGGAGTACTCCAAACTCGGCCTCGAACACTTCACCCCCGACTACACCCGCTACTTCCACGCCCTCCCCGAAAACGTCCGCGACCGCCTGCTCACCGGCCAATGGCAACTCCACAAAGGCATCGACGCCGACACCCTCGCCGCCGTCCACGACGAGCTCTACCGCCGCACCCTCCACGGCGACTGGCCCGACGCCGTCCTCACCCCCGGCGTGACCGTCCGCACCGCCGGCCGCATCTCCACCACCCAGATCGAACTCCACCTCGAACACACCCAACAGAACACCCGCAGCCGCCTCACCACAGACGCCGTCGTCCTCGCCACCGGCCACCGCGAACGCACCCTCGACCGCATCCTCGCCGGACTCGACCCCTACATCCGCCGCGACAACAGCGAACGCCCCCGCATCGACGCCCACTACCGCCTCGTCCTCGACCCCTCCATCACCGCCACCGGCTGCAACGTCCACGTCCAGAACGCCGAACGCCACACCCACGGCGTAGGAGCCCCCGACCTCGGCCTCGCCGCCTGGCGCAGCGCCACCATCCTCAACTCCCTCACCGGAAAAGAGACCTACCCCCTGCCCACCCGCACCGCCTTCACCACCTTCGGACTCGAACAACCCCAACCCCAACCCCAACCCCACCACCGCGTCCCCACAGCCCGGCAGGCCCCCACCCTCACCCCCCTCGTCGACCTGCGCTAGACACAAAAGGGCGGTGCGCCCACGGCGACCGACCAGGCCACCGCACGACACACCGCCCCAGGGAACCAAGGAGCTCGACAACCCCTAGAACACCGGCACACCCTCACGCGTCAGCTTCCAGTCCACCGACGCGAAGTCCTTCGGGTCCAGCACACCCTTCGCCGTCACCCACTCCGAGATCCGCGTACGAATCTCCGTCGACTCCGACCACAACTCCTTCGCCGCCGCCACATGCGGGAACGCGCCACCCCCATTGGCCCGGTAGTTGTTCACCGCCAACACGAACTGCTGCGCATCGTCCAACGCCGCACCCGCGAACGTCAGATTCCTGATCCGCGAACCCACCGGCTGCGCGACGTCGATCTCGTACGACAACCCCGACACATAGTCGTAGTTGTAGTCCGGACGCCCCGCCGCGTTCGTCAGCTTCTCCGGGTCCACCACCGCGCCCACCGCCGTCTGCACGAAGTACTGCGCCGAATACTCCAGGTACGCCCGCACCTGCGCACCCGTCAGCAACTTCGCCACCAGCGTGTTGTCGTACACATACAGACTCGACAGATCCCGGATCGTCACCTGCCCCGCCGGGATCTCCGACGTACGCGAGAACGGCGACGCCTGAGCGATCACCGGCAGCGACGCATACGACGTCCCCGCCAACGCCGCCTTCACGACGTCCTCCTGCACCTTCGTGATCAGGTCGATGATCGGCGCGTCCTTGTACCGCGCCTCCACCGTCGTCAACGTCTCCGTCGCCGTGCCCACCACCTGGTTGACATACGCCACGACCTTCGCGTGCTCGTCACCCAGCAGCTTCGTGATCCTCGGATCGTCGGCGACCGAGTTGGAGTTCAGCACCTTCGACGACACCGACTCGACCGACCACCGCCCCTTCTCGAACACCAACTCCACATCGAACACCGACAGCCGCTCCGCATACGCCAACGGCTCCGACAGCACGACCGTCTTCCCCGACTTCGCGTTGACGACCTTCAGCTCCGGAATCTCCACATGCGCATGCCCCACCAGCACCGCATCGATGTCCGGCACCTGCTGCGCCACCAACGCCGCCGAGTTCTCCACATACGGCAACTGGTCACCGTACGACGACGTACCCGACGAACCCGAGTGCGCCGACACGATCACCACATCCGCACCCAGCGACTTCAGCCGCGGCACCCACTTCGCCGCCTGCTCCTCAAGCCCCGGGAACGCCAGCTTCCCCTGCACATACGCCTTGTCCCAGATCGCGATGCCCGGGTTCGTCAGCCCCAACACCGCCACCTTCACCGGCGGCGCGCCCTTCACACAGAACGTCTTGATCACATACGGCTGGAACGCCGGCCGCAGCGTCTTCGCGTCCACCGCGTTCGCCCCCAGCAACGGGAAACGCAACTGCGACTCGAACTTGCGCAGCGTCTCGATGCCGTAGTTGAACTCGTGGTTGCCCAGCGCCGCCGCGTCATACCCGATCGCGTTCATCGCCTGCGCCATCGGATGCACCGGACCGCCCTTGGCGGTGATCGGGTCCACCTTCGCGTAGTAGTACGTCAGCGGAGTGCCCTGGATCGTGTCACCCGCGTCCAGCAGCAGCGTGTTCTCACGCCCCTTCTCCGCACGGATCCGGTTCACCAGCGTCGAGATCCGCGCCAGACCCTGCGCGTTGCCCGCCGCGTCCTTGTACTCCGCGTCCTTGAAGTAGTCCCAGTTGAAGACATGACCGTGCAGGTCCGTCGTGCCCATCACGGTCAGCGCGTACCGCTTCGGCTGCTTGCCCGGCCCGCCCGGCAGCTTCGCCGTCGCGGCCTGCGCCGACGGAGCCGCCGCAGCCCCTGCGATCGCCACCCCCGCCCCGGTAACGGCGGACTTCTTCAGGAACTTCCGGCGGTTCAGCGGCATGTCTCGTACTCCTCGGGGATGGTCAACGACGCGCGTAGATTCTGACCCGGCCACCGCCGACGGCAACAGGTCCAGGAGGTTGCGATCTGATGACCGCACGGGGCCGCCCACACCCCCGGAACACCGAAACCAGTGACAAGGTGGGACGTATGACCTCCCCGCAGAACCCCCCGTACGGCACCCCCGACACCCCCCTCCTCACCGTCCGCGGCGAGGCCGAACTCGAAGTCGACCCCGAGATCGCCCGCATCGCCGTCACCCTCACCGCCCGCGGCCGCGACCGCCGCACCACCCTCGACGACCTCACCCGCCGCAACACAGACGCCCTCGACCTCCTCAAGTCCTACGGCGACACCGTCGAGAACCTCTCCACCGGCGCACTCACCCTCACCCCCGAACTCGAACCGCACCGCCGAGGAGAACGCGTCCGCACCTACCACGGCACCATCCGCCTCACCGCCGAACTCACCGACTTCACCGCCCTCGGCGAACTCACCACCCGCCTCGCCGACCTCGAACTCACCCGGGTCGACGGCCCCTGGTGGACCCTGCGCCCCACCTCGCCCGCCCACCGCACCGCCCGCCGCCAGGCCGTCCACGACGCCGTCCGACGCGCCAGGGAATACGCCGAAGCACTCGACACCACCGTCGCAGCCCTCCTCGAACTCACCGACACCGCGACAGACGGCCCCCGGCCCCGATCCGCCTTCGACCGCCACACCGTCCGCTTCTCCCGCGCCGCAGCGGACGCCGCACCACAAGACCCCGAACCCCTCGACCTCGAACCCCAGCGCATCCAGATCCGCGCCGAGGTCACCGCACGGTTCACCATGAATCCCCCCGCCCTGTAAATCCGCCGACGGCCTGAATTCACCCGTTCGAAGAATCCGTGTATCGAGAAAGAATCGGGCGGACAGCGCCTCGGATGCTCAAAAGAGCGGTACCCCGCACACTTTAGAAGTTGTCAACAACCCTTCACTCAAAGGTTGTTGAGCAGTCACGTGCCCCCAATTCGCTACCCACCGGTAAGACATAAGCTCGAAACATGCGCCGAGCAAAAATCGTCTGCACCCTGGGCCCCGCCACCGACTCCTACGACCAGCTCAAAGCCCTCGTAGAAGCCGGAATGGACGTCGCCCGCTTCAACCTCAGCCACGGCACCCACGCCGAACACGAGGAGCGCTACCGCCACGTCCGCAAGGCCTCCGACGAAACCGGCCACAGCGTCGGCGCCCTCGCCGACCTTCAAGGCCCGAAGATCCGCCTCGGCCACTTCGCCGAAGGACCCGTACTCCTCGAACGCGGAGACACCTTCACCATCACCGTCGAAGAAGGCATCGCCGGCGACGGCGCCCGCTGCGGCACCACCCACGCCGGCCTCGCCGACGACGTCACCCCCGGCGAACGCATCCTCGTCGACGACGGCAGAGTCACCCTCGAAGTCACCGACGTCGACGGCCCCCGCGTCCACACCCGCGTCGTCGAAGGCGGCGTCATCTCCGACCACAAGGGCCTCAACCTCCCCGGCGTCGCCGTCTCCGTCCCCGCCCTCTCCAAAAAAGACGAAGAAGACCTGCGCTGGGCGCTGCGCACCGGCTTCGACGTCATCGCCCTCTCCTTCGTCCGCAGCGGCCGCGACATCCTCGACGTCCACCGCATCATGGACGAGGAAGGCCGCCGACTCCCCGTCATCGCCAAGATCGAGAAGCCCCAGGCCGTCGAGAACATCGACGAGATCGTCGCCGCCTTCGACGGCATCATGGTCGCCCGCGGAGACCTCGGCGTCGAAATGCCGCTCGAACAGGTCCCCATCGTCCAAAAACGCGCCATCAAACTCGCCAAGCGCAACGCCAAACCCGTCATCGTCGCCACCCAGATGCTCGACTCCATGATCGAGCACTCCCGCCCCACCAGGGCCGAGGCCAGCGACGTCGCCAACGCCGTCCTCGACGGCACCGACGCCGTCATGCTCTCCGGCGAGACCAGCGTCGGCAAACACCCCGTCCAGACCGTCCGCACCATGGCGAAGATCGTCGCGGCCGCCGAAGAGGACCTCCTCGCAGCCGGCCTGCCCGAACTGACGGAAAGCACCAAACCCCGCACCCAGGGCGGCGCCGTCGCCAGGGCCGCGGCGGAGATCGGCGACTTCCTCGGCGCGAAGTTCCTCGTCGCCTTCACCCAGAGCGGCGACACCGTCCGCCGCCTCTCCCGCTACCGCTCCCCGATCCCCGTCCTCGCCTTCACCCCGGAGCCGGCGACCCGCTCGCAGCTCAACCTGACCTGGGGCGTCGAGACCTTCCTCGGCCCGGCGGTCGACTCCACGGACGCGATGGTCGACCAGGTGGACGAAGCGCTCCTGCAGTACGGCCGCTGCCAGAAGGGCGACGTCGTCGTCATCACGGCAGGCTCCCCGCCCGGCGTGTCCGGCTCCACGAACCTGGTCCGCGTCCACCACGTCGGCGAGGACGACAGCCCGAAGTAGGACTCAGTACTTGGGACCCACGTGGGCGTCGAGCAGGGCTACGTGTGCCTTCTTGGCGACGGAGATGTTGTACGGGTTGCCGTTGCGGGTGCAGTGCGTCCACTCGATGCCCAGCTTTTCGAGGGTGTCGGTGAAGAGCCGCCGGATGTCGTCGGAGACATTGGTGAAGAAGTACCGGGGGTATTCGTACCGCTTGCGCTCCCCGGCGACGACGCGGGTTGTCCAGTTGGTGATGCGGCACCCGTCGGAGTGGATGAGCCCGCGGATGAACTCCCAGGGGTGCTCGTCGACGATGGCTTGCTGCCAGGGTTCGAGGACGATGGGCCGCTCGTGCTTCTTGCCGGGGCCGTGCTGGGGGAACAGGCACCACAGGTGCCTGGAGTAGAGCTTCACCTCGTGACAGCCCTGCCGTCGGACCCGGCAGACAGAATTTTCGGGGAACACCGTCCGCATGGCCTCCTCGCACTCGTCCATCAGCCCGGGGTGTGCATCAGCGCAGGAGATGGACAGGCTGGGCACTCGCATCGCGCGGTTCTGGATGATGTGACCGTCGCCGAGGTAGAGACCGAGAAGGTAGGCGTAGTGCGGGAAAGCGAGTTCGCTCTCGCATCGAGGGCACGGTGGGGGAGTGCGACCGGGACACTCGCCGCGCTTGGCGCGGTCCATGTGCTTCCAATAGCTGATTGTGCCCAAAGGGATGTTGAGCTGGCGGGCCACATCAGCGTTCCGGGTGCCGTTGCGTAGCAGCGTGACGGCCGTTCGTCGAACCTCAGTTCCGTGGAAATGCATACGGATACCCTGAGTGAGTGATCGTGACTGTGTGCAGCAAAAAGCGGAAGATCACGCGAACGTGATCCTCCGCTTATCGGTGCCGGGTGCGGGATTCGAACCCGCACGTCCTTTCGGACAGATGTGTTTGAGACATCAGCGTCTGCCATTCCGCCAACCCGGCTGGCCAACCCGAGAGGAGTGTACCGGGTGACCATGTCGAGGTGCAGCTAGGTAGGCTCTTGTCAGCAGTACCCGCCCCTGAACGAGGAGCCCCCGTGACCGCCCCCGAGTCGCCCCAGCCAGTAGACGCGCCCGACGACGACAAGTCGCACGTGCCTCCGCTGACGACCCGCGTCGTCATCGCCGAGGACGAGGCCCTGATCCGCCTCGACCTCAAGGAGATGCTGGAGGAGGAGGGCTACAGCGTCGTCGGCGAGGCCGGCGACGGTGAGCAGGCGATCGAGCTCGCCCGCGAGCACAAGCCGGACCTCGTCATCCTCGACGTGAAGATGCCCAAGATGGACGGCATCTCCGCGGCGGAGAAGATCGCCGAGGAGCGCATCGCGCCGGTCCTGATGCTGACCGCGTTCTCGCAGCGCGACCTGGTGGAGCGGGCCCGGGACGCCGGTGCGATGGCGTACCTCGTCAAGCCGTTCAGCAAGAGCGACGTGGTCCCGGCGATCGAGATGGCCGTCTCGCGTTTCACGGAGCTGCGGGAGCTGGAGAACGAGGTCGCGGATCTGACGCTGCGGCTGGAGACGCGCAAGCTGGTGGACCGGGCGAAGTCGATCCTGCAGACGGAGTACGGGCTGTCGGAGCCGGCGGCGTTCCGGTGGATCCAGAAGACGTCGATGGATCGTCGGATGTCGATGCAGCAGGTGGCGGAGGCCGTGATCCAGGACGCCGAGGAGAAGAAGGCCGACAAGGGCTGACCGCGAGGCAGGTGTACGACGAGGCCCGCGCCCGGAGAAGGGGCGCGGGCCTCGTCGTGTGCGGGTGGTTCAGTCCTCGCCGAGGTAGGCCTTGCGGACGGACTCGTCGTGGAGGAGTTTCTGGCCGGTGCCGGAGAGGACGATCTTGCCGACCTCCATGACGTGGCCGTGGTCGGCCAGGGAGAGGGCCGCCTGGGCGTTCTGCTCGATGAGCAGGATGGTGGTGCCCTGGGACTTGAGTTCCTGGATGGTGGCCATGATCTTCTGCATCATGATCGGCGAGAGGCCCATGGAGGGTTCGTCGAGCATGAGGAGTTTGGGCCGGGACATGAGGGCGCGGCCCATGGCGAGCATCTGCTGTTCGCCGCCGGAGAGGGTTCCTGCGGCCTGCTTGCGGCGTTCTCCCAGGATGGGGAAGAGGTCGTAGGCGCGCTGGATGTCCTTCTCGATGGCTTCCTTGTCGTTGCGGAGGAAGGCGCCGAGGCGGAGGTTGTCCTCGATGGTCATGCGGGGGAAGATGTGGCGGCCTTCGGGGGAGTGGGCCAGCCCCAGCGAGACGATCTTGTGGGCGGGGATCTTGTTGAGCACCTTGCCGTCGAACTTGATCTGGCCGCCGAGCGGCTGGAGCAGGCCGGACAGGGTGCGCAGGGTGGTGGTCTTGCCGGCGCCGTTGGTGCCGATGAGGGTGACGACTTCGCCTGCGTCGACCTTGAAGGAGATGCCCTTGACCGCCTCGATCTTGCCGTAGGCGACCCTGAGGTCTTCGACCTCGAGCAGTGCGGTCACTTCTCGTCTCCTTCCGTGGTGCTGTGCGCCTCGGAGGCCTCTGCGGCTTCGACTTCGGCGACTTCTTCCGCTCCTGGCGCGCCCTCGAAGGGGGTGCCGAGGTAGGCGGCGATGACGCGTTCGTCGGCCTGGACGACTTCGGCGGGGCCTTCGACGATCTTCTCGCCCTGGACGAGCACGGCGACGCGGTCGCAGAGGTTCATGATGAACCGGATGTCGTGCTCGATGACGAGGACGGCGATGCCCTTGTCGCGGATGGCGAAGATGAGTTCTTCGGCCGCGCGCGTCTCTTGGGGGTTCATGCCGGCGGTGGGCTCGTCGAGGAGGAGGAGTCCGGGGTCGCTGGCGAGGGCGCGGGCGATTTCGAGCTTGCGCTGTTCGCCGTAGGGGAGGTTGCGGGCGAGGTGGTCGGCCTTGGCGGCGAGGCCGGTGAACTCGAGGAGTTCCATGGCTCGTTCGCGGGAGGCGTCTTCGGCCTTCTTGAAGCTGGGCAGGCGCAGGAGCGCGGACCAGAGGCCTTCGTGGGTGCGGGTGTGGCGTCCGACGAGCACGTTTTCCAGGACGGTCATGTTGGCGAAGAGCCGGATGTTCTGGAAGGTGCGGGCGATGCCGGCCTGGGTGACCAGGTGGGGTTTGGGCGGGAGGACGGTGCCTTTGTAGCTGACTGTGCCGGTGGTGGGGATGTAGAGGCCGGTGAGGCAGTTGAAGAAGGTGGTCTTCCCGGCTCCGTTGGGGCCGATGAGTCCGACGATCTCGCCGCTGTTGACGGTGAGGTCGACGGAGCGTACGGCGGTGAGGCCGCCGAACTGCATGGTGACGCCGGAGGCGTCGAGGACCGTGGTGGTCGTGGCGGTTGTCGTGGTGGTGGTCATCGCGGTCACGCCCCTGCCTTGGCGACGCCGGTGGCTTCGGGCAGGCCCTTGTCGTCGGGTACGTCGAGCTGTCCGGTCTCGTGGAATTCGAGCTGCTTCCTGCGGTCGGCGACGAGGCCTTCGGGGCGGAAGCGCATGAGGAGCATGAGCGCGACGCCGAAGAGGAGCAGCTGGTACTCCGCCATGAACTGGAGTTTGGCGGGGATGAGGTAGAGCAGTGCGGCGCCCACGAGCGGCCCGCTGATGGTGCCCATGCCGCCGAGGATGACCGCTGCGAGCAGGAAGGCCGAGTTGGGCGGCACGGAGCCGGCGAACTGGTACTGCTCGGGGGTGACGCTGTAGGAGACGTGTGCCTGGACGGTGCCGGCGAGTCCGGCGAGGGAGGCGCCGAGGGCGAAGGCGAGGAGCTTGAGGCGGAAGCCGTTGATGCCCATGGCGGTGGCGGCTGTCTCGTCTTCGCGGATGGCGACCCAGGCGCGGCCGATGCGGGAGTCGGCGGAGCGGCGGAAGACCGTGACGACGACGAGGGTGCAGAGGAGCATCAGCAGGTAGTAGTTGCCGGAGCGGGTGAGCTCCTGGCCGAGGACGTCGTGGGGGATTCCGAGGTTGAATCCGAAGATCTCCAGGTCGGGGATGTTCGGGATGCCGTTGGATCCGTTGGTGACGTCGGGTCCGCTGTTGCCGTTGAGGTTGTTCATGGTGATGCGGAAGATCTCGCCGAAGCCGAGGGTGACGATGGCGAGGTAGTCGCCGCGCAGCCGCAGGGTCGGGGCGCCGATGAGGACGCCGAAGATCAGTGAGGCGGCGGCGCCGGTGAGGACGGCTGCCCAGAAGGGGAACTGGACGCCGATGCTCGACTGGGGGGAGCCGGAGACCAGGGCTGCGGCGTAGGCGCCGACGCCGAGGAAGGCGACGTATCCGAGGTCGAGGAGGCCGGCGAGGCCGACGACGACGTTGAGGCCCAGGGCGACCGTGGCGAAGATGAGGATGTTCGCGCCGATGAGGGCGAACTGGTCGTTGGTCTGGGTGAAGGGGAAGCAGATCGCGGCGACGAAGGCGGCGGTGAGGGTGACGGTGCGGTGTTTGGCCGTCAGTGCCGAGAGTCGCTTGAGGAGGCCGGCGCGGGTGAGTGCGGTGAAGCTGAACCCGGTGATGATGAGGAAGCCGATGAACAGTTCGGGGTTGTCGGTGTCGATGCCGATGCCGAAGGAGAAGACGTAGAGGCCGATGCCGAAGGCTGCGGCGATGATGAGGATCTCTGCCCAGGAGGGGAGTTCCTTGGCGCGGCCGGGTTCGGGTGCGGCGAGGCTGTGGCGGAACTGTGCCCAGGGGTTCTTCGCGTCGTCGGCGTCGCGGGGGACGTCGGCGGGGAGTGCGAAGGCGCCGATGGCGGCGATGAGGGCTCCGATGGCGGAGACCCAGGCGCCGGGTTCGAGGTTGACGACGCCGCCGAGGACGTAGCTGATGGCGCCGAGGGCGTAGCCGGTGGCGCCGAGGACGCCGAGGCTGGTGGCGCGGACGGGGCTGTGGGCGCCGCCGGGGGTGAGCCAGCGCAGGCCGCGGATTCGGTATCCGGAGAGGGTGAAGAGGATGGTGAGGGCGGCGCCGATGAGGGTGAGGACCTGGAGGCCGCCGGGGTAGCCGGTGATGGTGAGGTTGCCGGGGAACTCGTCGGTCCAGGTCCAGGCGAGGAAGGTGCCGGCGAGTGCGACGGCGGATCCTGCGAGGGTGAGGACGGGGGCGAGGGCCGTGGGCAGGGGGATGAGGGGGGCCGTGTCGCCGGTGGGCGGGTTGACGGCGTCGGTGTTCTTCTGGGTGGGGATGTTGGTGGTCATCGCTATCACGCCCGATCCGCGACGCGTTCGCCGAGCAGGCCTTGTGGCCTGAACAGCAGGACGAGGATGAGGAGGGCGAAGGCCCATACGTCCTTCCAGGCGCCGCCGCCGAAGAGGTCCATGCCGGGGATGTCGCCGATGTAGCCGGTGGCGAGGGATTCGGCGACGCCGAGGACGAGGCCGCCGAGCATGGCTCCGTAGATGTTGCCGATGCCGCCGAGGACGGCTGCGGTGAAGGCCTTGAGGCCCATGAGGAAGCCCATGCGGAAGCCGACCTGGCCGTTCTTGAGGCCGTAGGCGACTGCTGCGATGGCGGCGAACGCGGCGCCGATGGCGAAGGCCATGACGATGATGCGGTCGGTGTTGATGCCCATGAGCTTGGCGGTGTCGGGGTCCTGGGCGGTGGCCTGCATGCCGCGGCCGGAGCGGGTCTTGGTGACGAAGAGGCCGAGGGCGACCATGCACAGGGGTGCGGCGATGAGGACGAAGAGGTCGCCGCGCTGGATGTTGGCGCCGAGGACGTCGATGGGGCCGCCGTCGAACTGGGGGAAGGGGCGGTCCTTCTTGGCGTCGGGGTACCACATCCATACGGCCTGCTGGAGGACGATGGAGAGGCCGATGGCGGTGATGAGGGGGGCCAGTCGCGGGGCGGTGCGCAGGGGCCGGTAGGCGAAGCGCTCGGCTGCGGTGGCGACGGCGACGGAGACGACGACGCCGCCGAGGATCATGAGGGGTATCGCTGCGCCGAGGGCGAAGCCGTCGGGGAGGGTGAGCCAGACGGTGAGGGCCCCGAAGCCCCCGACCATGAAGATCTCGCCGTGGGCGAAGTTGATGAGCTGAACGATGCCGTAGACCATCGTGTAACCGATCGCGATGAGTCCGTACATCGCGCCGAGGATGAGTCCATTGGCCAGCTGTTGCGGCAGTTCGTGCACCGCAGGGCCTCCGTGGAGTGGTTCGGATATGGCGCCGCGCGGGAGCGCTGGTGGGCACTCCCGCGCGGCCTGATCAATGCGTGGTGTGGGGAGGTGTGGTCGCTCCGGGTTCGTTCAGCTGACGTTGGGTGCGGCGCTGTATTCGGGCTTCCACGCGCCGCCGGTGACCTTGTAGGCGGTCATCATGTGGTTGGTGGTGTCGCCGAACTCGTCGAAGGAGATGGTGCCGGTGACGCCGTCGAACTTGACCTTGGACATGGCGTCGAGGACTGCCTTGCGGCCTTCGGCCGGGACCTTGCCGTCGTTGCCTTCGACGGCGAGCTTGACGGCCTCGATGATGGACCAGGTCGCGTCGTAGGTGAGGCCGCCGTAGGCCTCGTAGGCGTCCTTGTAGCCGGCCGTCTTGTAGTTCGCGATGAACTCCTTGGCGGACGGGAGGTCCTCGACGGGCTTGCCGACGGAGGTGGCGAGGTCGCCTTCGGCCTTCTTGTTGAGCTTGGGGAACTCGCCGGAGTAGATGCCGTCGCCGCCCATGAGGGGGATGTTCTGGCCGCTGTCCTTGAGCTGCTGGCTCAGGGGTGCGGCGGCGGGGTATTCGCCGCCGTAGTAGAGGGCGTCGGCGCCGGTCTTCTTGATCTTGGCGACGACGGCGTTGAAGTCGCGGTCGTCGGGGTTCACGTGGTCGGTGCCGACGATCTGGCCGCCGAGCTTGGTGAAGTTGGTCTTGAAGGAGGCGGCGAGGCCGGCGCCGTAGGTCTTCTGGTCGTCGATCAGGTAGACCTTCTTCTTGCCGGCCTTGGAGAAGAGGTACTCGGCGGCGAAGGCGCCCTGGATCTCGTCCGTGGTGGCGGTGCGGAAGAACGTCTTGAACGGGCGGACCGAGTTGCCGGTCTTCCAGCCGTCGCCCTGGGTCAGCTCGGTGCCGGTGTTGGCGGGGGAGACCTGGGTGAGGCCTGCGTCGCTGAAGGGCTTCTGCATCTGCTGGGAGACGCTGGAGTTCAGCGGGCCGACGACGCCGAGGACTTCCTTGTCGCTGATGAACTTCTGGGCGTTCTGCTGGCCGACGGAGGGCTGGGCCTGGTCGTCGAGGGCTTCGATCTTGAATTCGACGCCCTTGACGTATTCCTTCTTGTTGGCGGTCTTGGCGGCGAGGTCGGCGGAGTTCTTGATGCCGAGGCCAAGCGCGGACAGGTCGCCGGTGAGCGGGGCGTCGACGCCGATCACGACGGTGGTCTTGTCTCCGCTGCTGCTCTTGCCGTCGTCGTCACGCGACCCACAGGCAGTGAGTGTCAGCGATCCCGCCGCGAGTGCGGCGGTGATGGCGATGATCGAACGTTGACGCACGAATCAGGTCCTTTCCCTGGCACGGCGGTCCCCCCTGGAACCGCCGAGTCGAGCGCTGGGCCGAATGGACTTCGAAACCGGTGGCGCGGTGACTGGGCGTGACTCTAGGCGCGGGGAGGGAACTCGGAGGAGGGTCTGACGAAGGCTGTGACGCTCTTGTTATGACACGAGGTAATGCAGAGCGGTACTTGGAGGGTGGAAGAGCGGAATTAAGGCCGATTCGTCCTGTCCACATAGTGAGAACGTGCAGGACGAACCTGGCGGGGTTCAGGTGTCTCGACCGTTTTGGTAATGACCGGGATTCGTTGCTGGGGGCGACCTGTAGGGCCCCGAAGGGCTTGTGCGCATAGCGTGGGCAGGAGTCGGAACCCGGTTCTTGTATTGCGCGCGCATTACGTAGAGTTACGCCCGGGAAAGAAAGTCCGACGTTGAGCGACGCTTTTCCAGGGGAGTTGCCCGCTCCGCTTCGGGGGAATCGGCGGAATGCGGGGCGGGGCCGGTGAGTTGGGCCCGGGACGGGCCGGGGCGGGGTGGGGTGGGTCGCCGGCCTCCGGGACGCCGGACGCCGCGGGACGCCGACCGGCCCGGGACGCCGGCCGGCGCACCCCGAGGGCGTCAGCCGCCCGAGGGAAGGCGGTCCCCGTCGCCGGCGCGGACGTCGCGCAGCAGGCAGGTCAGCCGGGCGGTGCACACGCGGCGTTCCTGCTCGTCGCTGATCACGATCTCGTAGGTGGCGGTGGAGCGGCCGCGGTGCACGGGGGTGGCTACGCCGGTGACCAGGCCCGAGCGGGCTCCGCGGTGGTGGGTGCAGTTCAGGTCGACGCCGACGGCGATCTTGGAGCTGCCGCCGTGCAGCATGGCGCCGACCGAGCCGATCGTCTCGGCGAGGACCGCGGAGGCGCCGCCGTGCAGCAGTCCGTAGGGCTGGGTGTTGCCCTCGACGGGCATGGTGGCGACGACCCGGTCGGCGGAGGCTTCGAGGATCTGCACGCCCATGCGGGTGCCGAGGTGTCCGGCGGAGAACAGGGCGAGGATGTCCACGCCGAGCGCGGCGTACTCGTCGATGACTTCCTGCGGGAACTTCACGTGCTGCTGCTCGCCCATGGGGCCCGGCTCCGTTCGTCGATACAAGTCCGGCGGTGACTTAAGCGAACGCTCAGTCGGTCGCCGATTGTTCCAGACGGACCACGACGGACTTGCTGGCGGGCGTGTTGCTGGTGTCCGCGGTGGCGTCCAGCGGGACCAGCACGTTGGTCTCCGGGTAGTACGCGGCCGCGCAGCCCCGCGCGGTCGGGTAGAGCACCACGCGGAAGCCCGGGGCGCGCCGCTCCACGCCGTCCCGCCACTCGCTCACCAGGTCCACGTACGAGCCCTCCGCGAGGCCGAAGGCGCGCGCGTCCTCCGCGTTGACGAGGACCACCCGGCGGCCGTTCCTGATGCCCCGGTAGCGGTCGTCGAGGCCGTAGATCGTGGTGTTGTACTGGTCGTGCGAGCGCAGCGTCTGCAGCAGCAGGCGGCCTTCGGGCAGCCGGGGGTACTCGACCGGTGCGGCGGTGAAGTTGGCCTTGCCGGTGGCGGTGGGGAAGCGGCGCTCGTCGCGCGGGGCGTGCGGCAGGGTGAAGCCGCCGGGCCGCGCCACGCGCGCGTTGAAGTCCTCGAAGCCGGGGATCACGCGCGCGATGCGGTCGCGGATCGTCCCGTAGTCCTTCTCGAACTCCTCCCACGGCGTCGCGCTGTCCGCGCCGAGGACCCGGCGTGCGAGGCGGCAGACGATGGCCGGCTCGGACAGCAGGTGGGCGCTCGCGGGCGCGAGGCGGCCCCGGGAGGCGTGCACCATGCCCATGGAGTCCTCGACGGTGACGAACTGCTCGCCGCCGTCCTGCAGATCGCGCTCGGTGCGCCCGAGGGTGGGCAGGATCAGCGCGCGTGCGCCGGTGACGACGTGCGAGCGGTTCAGCTTCGTCGACACGTGCACGGTGAGCCGGGCGCGCCGCATGGCCGCCTCGGTGACGTCGGTGTCGGGGGAGGCCGACACGAAGTTGCCGCCCATGGCGAAGAACAGCTTCGCCTCTCCGTCGCGCAGCGCGCGGATGGCCCGTACGACGTCGAAGCCGTGCTCGCGCGGCGGCGCGAAGCCGAACTCCTTCTCCAGGGCGTCCAGGAAGGCCGGGGCGGGCCGCTCGAAGATGCCCATGGTGCGGTCGCCCTGCACGTTGGAGTGGCCGCGCACCGGGCACACGCCGGATCCCGGGCGGCCGATGTCGCCGCGCAGCAGGAGGAAGTTGACGACTTCGCGGATGGTGGGCACGGAGTGCTTGTGCTGGGTGAGGCCCATGGCCCAGCAGACGATGGTGCGCTTCGAGGCGAGCACCATGCGCAGGGCCTCCTCGATCTGCGCGCGTGTGAGGCCGGTCGCGGTGAGCGTCTCGTCCCAGTCGGCGGCGCGGGCGGCGTCGGCGAACTCCTCGAAGCCGTGGGTGTGCTCGGCGATGAACGCCTCGTCGAGCGCGCCGTCCGTCTCCAGGACGAGCTTGTTGAGGAGGCGGAAGAGCGCTTGGTCGCCGCCGATGCGGATCTGCAGGAACAGGTCGGTGAGCGCCGCGCCCTTGACCATGCCCTGCGGGGTCTGGGGGTTCTTGAAGCGCTCCAGGCCCGCCTCGGGCAGCGGGTTGACGCTGATGATCTTCGCGCCGCCGGCCTTGGCCTTCTCCAGTGCGGAGAGCATGCGCGGGTGGTTGGTGCCCGGGTTCTGCCCGGCGACGATGATGAGGTCGGCCTGGTGGAGGTCCTCGAGCAGGACGCTGCCCTTGCCGATGCCTATGGTCTCCGAGAGCGCCGAACCGGACGACTCGTGGCACATGTTGGAGCAGTCCGGCAGGTTGTTCGTGCCGAGTTCGCGCGCGAAGAGCTGGTAGAGGAACGCGGCCTCATTGCTGGTGCGTCCCGAGGTGTAGAAGACGGCCTCGTCGGGGGAGGCGAGGGCGGCCGTCTCCTCGGCGATGATGTCGAAGGCGCGCTCCCAGGTGACGGGCTCGTAGCGGTCCGCGCCTTCGGGGAGGTGCATGGGGTGCGTGAGGCGTCCCTGCTGGCCGAGCCAGTAGCCGCTGCGGTCGGCGAGGTCGGCGACGGTGTGCGCGGCGAAGAACTCGGGCGTGACGCGGCGCAGGGTCGCCTCCTCGGCGACCGCCTTCGCGCCGTTCTCGCAGAACTCGGCGGCGTGCCGGTGCTCGGGCTCGGGCCACGCGCAGCCGGGGCAGTCGAAGCCGTTCTTCTGGTTGACGCGCAGCAGCGTCAGCGCGGTGCGCTTCACGCCCATCTGCTGCTGGGCGATCCGCAGGGAGTGGCCGACGGCCGGCAGGCCCGCCGCCGAGTGTTTCGGCTCGTCGACGAGCGGCGCGTCCTGGACGGGATCAGCCTTCGGCGGCTTCGTTGCCATCGCACGCTCTCCTTCGACCTGCCATGGGTGCGGTATGCACCCGATCCTCGCACGCGGCGCCGACGGCGAACCCGCCCGGGCCAGCGCGAACCCCAGCGGGCCTGCGGCGGGGGTCGGCGGGGCGGAGCGGGGTCGGCGGGGCGGCGGGTCGGCGGACGCGGGTCGGCGGGGACCGGTCGGCGGAGGTGCTTCGGCGGGCCCGTCGGCGGAGGCCGGGCGGCGGGCCGGGTCCGGGGGCTGCGGTGGCGGGATCCGTGGCGGCCGGGACCGAGTGTCAGTGGGGCGTGGCAGGATCGGGGGCGTGGCAGAGACAGCATCGAAGAAGACCGAGACCCCCTCCGGCGCAAGCCGTCCGCGCCTGATGCTCATGGACGGGCACTCCCTGGCCTACCGCGCGTTCTTCGCGCTGCCCGCGGAGAACTTCACCACCGCGACGGGCCAGCCCACCAACGCGATCTACGGCTTCGCGTCGATGCTCGCCAACACGCTGCGTGACGAGTCGCCCACGCACTTCGCGGTCGCGTTCGACGTCTCCCGGAAGACGTGGCGTTCCGAGGAGTTCACCGAGTACAAGGCGAACCGCTCCAAGACGCCCGACGAGTTCAAGGGCCAGGTCGAGCTGATCGGCGAGCTGCTCGACGCGATGCACGTCTCCCGCTTCGCGGTGGACGGCTTCGAGGCCGACGACGTCATCGCCACCCTGGCCACCCAGGCCGAGGCGGCGGGCTTCGACGTGCTGATCGTCACTGGCGACCGCGACTCCTTCCAGCTGGTCTCCGAGCACACCACCGTGCTGTATCCGACGAAGGGCGTGTCGGAGCTGACCCGGTTCACCCCGGAGAAGGTCTTCGAGAAGTACGCGTTGACCCCGGCGCAGTACCCCGACTTCGCGGCCCTGCGCGGCGACCCGTCGGACAACCTGCCGGGCATCCCGGGCGTCGGCGAGAAGACGGCCGCGAAGTGGATCAACCAGTTCGGCTCGTTCGCGGAGCTCGTCGAGCGCGTCGAGGAGGTCAAGGGCAAGGCCGGGCAGAATCTGCGCGACCACCTGGAATCGGTCAAGCTCAACCGCCGTCTCACCGAGATGGTCCGCGACGTCGAGCTGCCCAGGTCGGTCACCGACCTGGAGCGCGCCCCGTACGACCGCACGGCCGTCGCGATGGTCCTGGACACCCTGGAGATCAGGAACCCCTCGCTGCGCGAGCGGCTGTTCGCCGTCGACCCGGGCGGCGAGGAGGCCGAGGCCGCCCCGGTGATCACCGGCGGTGTGGAGCTGGACGGCACGGTGCTGGGCGCCGGCGAGCTGGCTGGCTGGCTCGCCGAGCACGGCACGCAGACCCTGGGCGTGGCCACCGTCGACGCCTGGGCGCTGGGCGCGGGCTCGGTCACCGAGATCGCCCTCGCCGCCGCCGGGGGAGCGGCCGCCTGGTTCGACCCGACGGAGCTCGACGAGGCGGACGACCACGCGTGGGCGGCCTGGCTCGCCGCCGCCGACCGTCCCAAGGTGCTGCACGACGCGAAGGGCGTCATGCGGGTCTTCGCCGAGCACGGCTGGTCCGTCGCGGGCGTCTTCATGGACACCGCCCTCGCCGCCTACCTGGTCAAGCCGGGCCGCCGCTCCTTCGGCCTGGACGCGCTGTCCCTGGAGTACCTGGGCCGTGAGCTGGCGCCGGCCGCCGCGGCCGACGGCCAGCTCGCCTTCGGCACGGACGACGGCGCCGAGGCCGAGGCGCTCATGGTGCAGGCCCGCACCATCGTGGACCTCGGCGAGTCCTTCCGCGGCCGCCTGGAAGAGGTCGGCGCGGCGGATCTGCTGCGCGACATGGAGCTGCCGACGTCGGCCCTCCTGGCCCGCATGGAGCGGCACGGCATCGCGGCCGACCGCGCCCATCTGGAGGCCATGGAGCAGATGTTCGCGGGCGCGGTCCAGCAGGCCGTGAAGGAGGCGCACGCGGCCGCCGGCCACGAGTTCAACCTGGGCTCGCCCAAGCAGCTCCAGGAGGTGCTGTTCGGCGAACTGGGCCTGCCCAAGACGAAGAAGACCAAGACCGGCTACACCACCGACGCCGACGCGCTGGCGTGGCTCGCCGGCCAGACGGACAACGAACTGCCGGTGATCATGCTCCGTCACCGCGAGCAGGCGAAGCTCCGGGTCACCGTCGAGGGCCTGATCAAGACGATCGCCGCGGACGGCCGCATCCACACCACCTTCAACCAGACGGTCGCCGCGACGGGCCGTCTGTCGTCCACCGACCCCAACCTGCAGAACATCCCCGTCCGCACGGACGAGGGCCGCGCGATCCGCCGCGGGTTCGTCGTCGGCGAGGGCTTCGAGTCGCTGATGACGGCCGACTACAGCCAGATCGAACTGCGCGTGATGGCCCACCTCTCCGAGGACGCCGGGCTCATCGAGGCGTTCACCTCCGGCGAGGACCTGCACACCACGGCCGCCTCCCAGGTCTTCGGCGTCGAGCGCGACGCGGTGGACGCCGAGATGCGCCGCAAGATCAAGGCCATGTCGTACGGGCTGGCGTACGGTCTGTCGGCGTTCGGCCTGTCCCAGCAGCTGAACATCGAGGCCGGTGAGGCCCGTGCCCTGATGGACGCCTACTTCGAACGCTTCGGCGGCGTGCGGGACTACCTGCGCCGTGCCGTCGACGAGGCACGGGCGACCGGTTACACGGCGACCCTGTTCGGCCGCCGCCGCTATCTGCCCGACCTCAACAGCGACAACCGCCAGCGTCGCGAGGCGGCCGAGCGCATGGCCCTCAACGCGCCCATCCAGGGCACGGCGGCGGACATCGTCAAGATCGCCATGCTCAAGGTGGACTCCGCGCTGCGGGCGGCGGACCTCACGTCGCGCATGCTGCTCCAGGTCCACGACGAAATCGTCCTGGAGATCGCCCCCGGCGAGCGCGCGGCCGCCGAGGAGTTGGTGCGCCGTGAGATGGCCGTGGCCGTCCAGCTCAGGGCCCCTCTCGACGTGTCGGTCGGCGCGGGCGCGGACTGGGAGTCGGCGGCGCACTGAGGCGTGTTTCGAAAGTCCCTCCCCCAGCCTTCGGCCGGGAGGTGCCCCCAGCCGGGCGGCGCAGTTCGGCCGCCTGGAGGAGGCCGCCGGTGCCCGGCGGCCTCCTCGGTCTTCCGGGCGCCTGCTCCCGGTTTCCGAGCGGTGGGCCCGCGCCC
>NZ_JBEPBI010000064.1:0-40456 GCF_040299045.1 Streptomyces sp. NPDC001027 | reverse complement strand
GTGTCCTGAACACCGGCCGCCCCTCGGCCGTTTCGCTGCTCCTGCTCCTGCTCCTGCTCCTGCTATTGCTGCTGTGGCGGCTGGGGCGCGTGCGGCGCTTCGGGAGCCTGCGGGTACTGCGGCCGCTCGGTCGGCTCGGGCTGCTGCGGGTAGCCGTAGCCGGCGGGGGGATAGCCGGGCTGCGGCTGCTGGGGCTGGGCGTAGAAGTCCTGGCCCGGGTGCGGTTGCTGCTGCGGCGGATACGGCTGGGCCGGCTGACCTGGCTGCTGGGTGTACGGCTGGGCCGGCGGCTGCCCCTGGGGCGGGCCCTGCTGCGGATACGGCTGCGGGTACGGCTGACCGGGCTGGGGCGCCTGCGGCGGGTACGCATAGCCCGCCTGGGACGGATAGGGCTGCCCCGGCACGGGCTGTGCGGGCATCGGCTGCCCCGGCACGGGCTGCCCCGGCATGGGCTGTCCGGGCATGGGCGGGGCGGCCACCGGGGGCGGGTTCCCGTCGTTGGTCCACAGTCCCTGGTGCTGCTGGTGGCGGATGAAGTCCTCCGCGACCAGCGCCGTGAGGTTGAAGTAGGCCTCGCGCACCTTCGGTCGCATCATGTCGAGGTCCACCTCCGCGCCCGCGGCGAGGTGCTCGTCGAACGGCACGACGACGACACCGCGGCAACGGGTCTCGAAGTGCGACACGATGTCGTCCACCTTGATCATCTTGCCGGTCTCGCGGACCCCGGAGATCACCGTGAGGGACCGCGAGACGAGCTCGGCGTACCCGTGCGCGGACAGCCAGTCCAGCGTCGTGCTGGCGCTGCTCGCGCCGTCCACGGACGGTGTCGAGATGATGATGAGCTGGTCGGCGAGGTCGAGCACACCGCGCATCGCGCTGTAGAGCAGACCGGTGCCGGAGTCGGTGAGGATGATCGGGTACTGGTTGCCCAGCACCTCGATCGCGCGCCGGTAGTCCTCGTCGTTGAAGGCCGTGGACACCGCCGGGTCGACGTCGTTGGCGATGATCTCCAGACCGGACGGCGCCTGGGAGGTGAACCGTCGGATGTCCATGTACGAGTTGAGGTACGGGATCGCCTGGACCAGGTCCCGGATCGTCGCCCCCGTCTCCCGGCGCACCCGTCGGCCGAGCGTGCCGGCGTCCGGGTTGGCGTCGATCGCCAGGATCTTGTCCTGGCGTTCGGTGGCCAGCGTGGCGCCGAGCGCGGTGGTGGTCGTGGTCTTGCCCACGCCGCCCTTGAGACTGATGACGGCGATCCGGTAGCACGACAGCACCGGCGTGCGGATCAGCTCCAGCTTGCGCTGCCGCTCCGCCTCCTCCTTCTTGCCGCCGAGCTTGAAGCGGGAGGACGCGGCGGTCGGCCGGCCGCTCTTGGCCTTCTGCTTCTTGTTGTTGAGCAGCCGGTCGGACGACAGCTCCACGGCGGCCGTGTAACCGAGCGGCGCGGCACCGGGGTTGACCGGCTGCCGCTGGTCGTGCTGGATCGGCTGCGGCCAGGCGGCCCCGGCCCGGGGGTCGACCGGCTGCTGGGGAGCCTGCGGTGCCTGCGGCTGTTCAGCCTGCGGGGCATGCGGGACCTGTGGCGCGGGCGGCTGCGGGAAGCCGTAGGCGCCGGGTGCGCCGGGTGCGGCGGGTGCGGCATACGGAGTCGGCTGAGGCACCGGGGGCGGCTGCGGTCCGGCGGAGCCGGGAGCGCCGGGCGCCTGGGGCGCGGGCGGCTGCGGGAAGCTGTGCGGCCCCGCCGGCGGGAAGTCCTGACCGCCGGCCGCCGGGGGCTGTCCGTCGCCCGGCTGCGGAGTCCCGGGCTGCGGGAATCCGGGCGCGGCCTGGGCAGCCTGAGGCTGCTGCGGGGCCTGCGGAGCGGGCGGCTGCGGGAAGCCGTATCCGTCGGGGGCGGCGGGCGGCGTTGGGTACGGGTGCGGCTGCGGGGCGGCTGCGGCGGGAGGCGCTGCCGGGTCCGTGTCGTGCTGCGGGAAGCCGTAACCGCCGGGCACGCCGGGCGGGTTCGGGGTGGGGGCGACGCCGGGCGGCGGGAAGCCGTACCCCGGCTGCGGGGCCTGGGGCTGCGGGGCCGGAGCGTGCGGCGCGGCCGGGGCCTGCGGAGCGGGCGGCTGCGGGAAGCCGTAACCGCCGGGGGCGGCGGGCGGCGTCGGGTACGGGTGCGGGGCGGCTGCGGCGGGAGGCGCTGCCGGGACCGCGTCGTGCTGCGGGAAGCCGTAACCGGGCTGCGGTGCGGCGGCCGGAGCGGGCTGCTGGGCCGCCGGGTTCCCGCCTGCCGGCGGCTGGCCGGCCGGCGTCTGAGCCGCGGCCTCGGCGGGTTGCGGCTGTGCCGGCCACTGGGCCGCCGCTGCAGGGGCCGCGGGCTCGTACGACGGCGGCAGCGGCGGCAGTTCGCCGTGCGGGGGCGGCGGGGGAGTCCATGCGGCTGGGGCGGCGGGAGCGGGCTCCTGGGGCGCGGGAGCGTCGTTCTGCGCAACGCTGTCCTGCGGCTCAGCGGCACCTTCCGGGGCGGCGGCGGCGACGCCGGCGGCGGGGCTATCAGGCGTCGGTTCCGTCACGCCGTCGGCGTCCGGGGCCTCGGGCTGGGCCTGGGGCCCGGTACCGGGCGCGGCTGCGGGCTGGGCTCCGGCCGTAGCGTCCGCCTGTGCCTGTGCCTGTGCCTGTGCCTGTGCCTGAGGCTGTGCCTCCGGCTCCGGCTCCGGGTCCGCGTCTGCGTTCGCCTCAGCGTCGGCCGGGGCTTCCGCGTCGGCGGCGGTGTCACCGTCTGCGTCCACCGCATCCGTGGAAGCGGTCGGCTCAACGCCCTCGGACACCGGGGAGACCTCCGGGGAGGGCTCCGTCGACGGCCCGGGGGAGTCGGCCGGCTCGTCGGACGCGAGGGGCTCGTCGGGCGCCTCGACGGCGCCGGCGGGACCCGTGGCGTCGACAGGTGATGCTTCGCCCTCGGCGGCGGGGCCGTTGGCCGTCTCCGCGGGGTTCTCGTGTCCGGGCTGCACGGCAGCGGCCTGTTCCGCGATGTCACGCCGGAGAGCGGCCGAGGAGAAGCGCATGGTGGCGCCGCTCTCCAGGTCGCCGTTGCCCGCGTCGCCCTCCGCTGCGGCGACTGCGTCGGCGCCCGCGCCCGCAGCCCCCCAAGGCGCACCCGGCTGCCCCAGGGGCTGCGGCTGGAAATGAGCCGGGGCCGGGGCCGGCGCTGAGACGTGTGGCTGGGCCTGTGGCTGGGCGTGTGGTTGGGGCTGGGCCTCGGGCTGCGGCTCGAAGCCGCCGCCCGGCGGAACGCCCGGCGGAACGCCCGGAACGGGAGTCGGCTCCGCGACGAAGGGCGCGGCAGGAGCCACCGGACCCGCAGGAGCCACCGGACCGCCAGGAGTGACCGGACCGCCAGGAGCCACCGAACCGCCAGGAGTGAACGGGCCGGCAGGGTTCATCGGTTCCGCGGCCCCAGTGGGCCCGGTCGGCGCGGGAGGGGCCGTGGGCGCGCCGGGCGGCGGAGGCGGGGCGGCCACGAACGGCGCGCCCGGAGCAGGCGGAGCGGCCGGACCACCCGCACCGCCCGGACCACCCGCACCGCCCGGACCACCCGCACTGCCCTGGCCGCCAGGGCCGCCCGGGGCTCCGGGCGCCGGCGGCGCGGGAGGAGCGGCAGGCGTTCCCGGCGCGGGCGTCGCACCCGGTGCCGAACCGCCGCCCGCGTTCTGCGTGTACCAAGCCGGCGGCGCGTAGTCGATGGTGAACTCGCCCGTCGCCTCGACGGCGGATTCCGCGTCGGGCTGGTCATCGCCGGGTGTGGCCCAGCCCCCGCGGATGCCGTCCCGATCGCTGCTCACAGTTCCTCCTGGTTGGTCGAGCACCCTCATGCCGTGCCGAAGCGACCATGTCTGTCGTCCGATGTGGGTTCGCGGCCGTCTGACGTCGTCGGATGTGCGGGCCCTCCCCCGGGGACGCCGACGTCCACCCCACGGTTTCCGGCCCTGCGCCCCGTACCAGCCTAATCACCGAACGGCCCGCCCCGGCAGGCCCGCCCACCCCTCGGCACCGGTCCGTCACGTCACGGACCGTCAGAGAGGCCGCGGGGGCAGGTCAGGGCGCCGGGAAAATCCTTCGTAGTGACGGAAAACGCCTGAACTGCCCCAAGTGGTGCCCGAACTGCCCCGAGCGGTGCTCGACCTGCCCCCGGGGGTGCCTGAACTGCCTTGAGCGTCACGCAGGGGGACAGCGCGGCGGCTGCCTCAGTCGATCCGTCTCGGCGTGCCCAGCAGGCCGATCTCCGCGTCGGTGGGCTGGGTCATCACGTACTGCCGGTCCCGGTCGCCGCACCACAGCGTGAAGCCGTCGGCGAGAGCGGGCAGGGCTTCCACGTCACGTGGGGGCAGTGCGAGGGCGCGGCCGAGTTCCGTCGCCTCGTCCGGCGAGATCCGCTGGACGCCCACGAGACGGGCCTGCCGGATCAGCCGGGGGGCGACCGGGCTGAGGTACGGCAGAAGGGTCAGCACGGACTGCCAGGGCCCGGAGGCGACCCGTCCGCGCGGCGGGCGCATGCCGCAGTCCCGCACCACCAGCGCGGGCGTGCCCGCCGAGGCGCCCTGCGGGGGCACCCGGCCGACCTCGTACACCGCCAGCCCGTTCTGTCCGCCGCCCATCGCGTGCACCATCTGCACCCAGGCCTGCGGCCGTCCCGTCTCCACGGCCACCCGCGCCCCCGTGGCCGCCGCCCTCAGCGCCAGCACCTGCGCCGTCCACAGGCCGCCGATGAGGACGACGTCGTACGGCGTGGGCCGGTTGACGCCCAGCACGGCCGGCCGCCCCTCGGCGTCCACGCCGATCACGACACCGTCGTCCCCGATGGGCAGGGCGAGCGCCGCCAGTTGCTCCAAAGACGCCGAGTGGCGGCCGTGCCGTGGCCCGAGGAGGCCGAACCCACTGCGCGGCGACCGGCGTCCCGGCCGGCCCGCGGGCGGCTCCGGGTCGCCGGAAGCGGTGGTTCCGTGCGCTGTCGTCGCCGTCATCGAGCACCTCCGAGGGGCAGCGTCGCGAGCATGCCGGGCACCTGCTCCCGGTCGAGGCGGGCGAGGCCCGCGCCGGTGTGCCGGGCCGCGCCCTGCACGGCGCGCCGGGCCGCCACGAGTTCGTCGTCACTGCGCCCGGTCACCCGGATGTGTCCGGAGAGGGACACCTCCTGCCGGTCGCCGCGCGCGAGCGTGACGCTGAACGTGGTGGCGAGCGCGGGAACGGCCGTCACCAGGGCGACGAACTGCGGCAACGACGGGCCGGCGCCGCCCAGCGCGGGCCAGCGGCGCAACCAGTACGTGGTGTGGCGGCGGTTGTCGCACCGCCAGCTGCGGCCGGTCTCCTCGGTCCGCCGCTCCAGCTGCCCCGTGCGGCCGGCCTCGGCCGTGACCAGCGGGTTGGCGCAGGCCGACGTGGCGACCGCGGCCGTCAGCTCCTCCTCGTCGAGGACGCTCGCCCGGAAACCGGCGCCCGTCAGCCGACTCGCGAGATGGTCCGCCGCCCGCACGACGCACTTCTGAGCGCCGGTCAGACCGCCCCCGCGGACCGCGACGGCCTCCGGACACAGCTCCGGATCCAGCTTCAGCGCGATCCAGGTGATCCGCACCGCCGGCGCTCCCGTCTGCTCCTGCAGCGGCGCGTAGTTGGCCACCGCCACCGACTGCCGGGGCAGGTGCAGGGCGGGCGCGGGCTGGGTGTGCAGCACGATCTGCGCGGACTCCAGGACGATGCCGTCCACTTCGAGGGCGTCCGCCACCAGCGCGAGGGGCAGCGGCTGCCGGTCGCGCTCTGCCCGCAACGCGGTCGCGTCCGCCTGCACCTGCAGGACGGCGGTGACGAACGTGCCGTCCCCGACCAGTCCGACCGGCCGCCGGTCGCGTCCGCCGTACGTATAGGTGCGCAGGCCCGGATCGCACTCCACGGCCGGCCCGAACCCCGGTTCCGTGCCGGCCGGTATCCCGAGCCGGTCGGCACGGCGTCGACGCGCCTTCAACGCCCGTGCGGTGGCCAGCCATTCCGGCAGCGAGCGGCCCCGGCGACGGGCGAAGGCGAGGACCACCAGCGCGACGGCGACGACCGCCGCCGCGACCAGCGCCACGGGCCCCGCCACCCAGCCGACGACCACCGCCGCAGCCGCGATCTCCAGCAGGACCAGGCGTTGCAACCGGAATGCCCCGCCTTGCACGGTGCGCGCCCTGAGGTGCGGCGCCCCGGACGCCGACGAGGCGCCGCCCCGCTCGGGCGGCTGCGGACCGGGGGGCGCCGAGCCCCGGTTCCGCGACCGGCCGGCGGAGCGCACGCCCGTTCCCGAAGCCATCACTCCATCTCCCCGTTCCGTTCACGAATCGCCCGTGTTCCAGCACCGCACACGGCACTCGACGGCCCAGGAACCCTACCCGCTCCCCGAGTCCCCAGAGTTACCGGGCATAGTAGGTGGCCGCTCTGACATCGGAGACGGGGAACCGGGCCCGCCCGCGCAGCAGATCACGCGGGATCGGCCGGAAAACGGGGAGTGACGAGCACAGATGGCATCTCGGCGGGACCAGCTCAACGCCTACACCTTCGCGAAGCGCAGGATGCTCGCGGCCTTCCTCCAGTCGTCGCCCGACGGCTCGGAGGAGGGGGCGCCGCGACCGTTGCGCGGGATCCTGCCCGGCATCGTGGTCGGGGTGATCGTGATGGCCGTCTTCGGGGCGTGGGGCATGTTCAAGCCGACCGCCCCCAAGGGCTGGGACGAGCCCAACGCCAAGGTGATCGTCGCGAGCAAGTCGACCACCCGCTACGTCGTCCTGCGCACCGGCAAGGAGGTCCAGCTGCACCCGGTCCTCAACATGGCCTCCGCGAAACTGCTCCTCGAGGAGGGGCAGGGCGACGTGGTGACGGTCTCGGAGTCCGTCCTCGACAGCGGCAAGGTCCCGCACGGCGTGACCGTCGGCATCCCGTACGCCCCCGACCGGCTGCCGTCCGCGTCCGAGGCGGGCAGCGCCAAGCGCTGGGCGGTCTGCGAGCGGCCGGGGGCCGGCGGCGGCGCCTCGGTCCAGAAGGCCGCACTGGTGCTGGCGTCCCGTGAGAAGGACGCCACCGAGGGCTCGGAGCGCCTGCACGGCGGCCAACTGCTCTACGTGGCGGGCCCGGACGGCAAGCGCTTCATCGTGGACGCGGCCGGCACGGCGTATCCGGTGGGCGGCGGCGACGAGTTGCTGCTGCGCGCGGTGGTCGGCTCCGGCCGGCAGCCGCAGCGGGTCTCCGCGGAATGGCTGGCGACCCTGCACCAGGGCGATCCGATCGCCTTCCCTGACGTCCCCGGACGGACGGGCTCCGCGGCTGCCGCGCCCGGCCAGCTGGACGATGCCGAGAACAAGATCGGCATGGTGCTCAAGGCGTCCGACAACCACAAGGACCAGTACTACGTGGTCCTGCAGGGCCGGGTCGCTCCCGTGTCCGCGTTCGTCGCCCAGCTGCTGCTGTTCAGCAAGGAACTGGCCCCGCTCGGCCAGGCCGGCCACGCCCGCGAGATGAGCCCCGGCGCGATCGTGCCGGGCGGCCCCTTCGGCACCGAGCACCGCTGGCCGACGGGGAGCCCCGTGCCGGTCAACGAGGCGTCGTCGGCCGCCGGGAGCCGCAGCACCGTCTGCACGGTCCTGCGGGGCGTGAACGCGGGGTCGGGCGCCACGACCCTGAGCACCTGGGCGGGCGACGACTTCCCGGCCAAGCTGCCCACGGGCTCCTCCAGCGCCTACGTCACCCCGGGCTCCGGCCAGCTCTACCGCCAGTTCCAGGGCGAGGAGACCAAGGCCGGGCCGGTCTTCCTCGTCACCGACACGGGACTGCGCTACGTCCTGCAGTCCAACGGCGACAGCGCGACGGACGACGCGGGCATCGGCACCACCCCCGAGCAGCGCGAGAAGCAGCAACAGGAGGCCAAGCAGGCCCAGACCCTGCTGGGTTACAAGGACGTCGACCCGGCGCCGATCCCGGCCGCCTGGTCGGAGTTCCTGCCCACCGGCCCCCGCCTGTCGACGGCGGCGGCCCGCCAGCCCCAGGGCTCGTGAGAAGGGAGACGGCCATGGCGCCGCGTACGGCGACGGAGGCGTGGGAGACGGCCGTGACGCCGCGTACGGCGACGGAGGCGACGTGGCGATCCACGCCGTGGCGTTCCGCGGCGTCACGGCGGTCCGCGCGGTCGCGGCCCGCGACATGGGCCCTGCGCACGACGCTCGCGACGGCCGCCGCCCTCCTCACCACCGCCACCGTCCTCGCTCCTCCCGCGGCGGCCGCGCCGACGGCGGGCAAGCTCCCCTACTCCGACCAGTGCGCCTTCCCCAACGGCGACTATCCGGGACGCCCCTGGTCCCTGCAGCGGGTCCTGCTGGACGAGCTGTGGAGCCGCTCCCGGGGCAAGGGCGTCCGTGTGGCCGTCATCGACACGGGCGTGGACGTCAAGAACCCGCAGCTCGCCCGCGCGGTGGACGTGAAGGCCGGCCGCAACCTCCTGCCGAAGAACCTCAAGGACGAGGACGGCGACCCGATCGAGCGCGGCAACGAGAACGGCACGACGGACACCGTCGGCCACGGCACCAAGGTCGCCGGCATCATCGCGGCCCGCCCCCGCGAAGGAACCGGCTTCGTGGGCCTGGCCCCCGAGGCGACGATCATCCCGATCCAGCAGAACGACGCCGAGGGCCACGGAGACACCAAGTCCCTCGCCCAGGCGATCCGGTACGCCGCCCAGGCCGGGGCCGGCGTCATCAACATCTCGCAGGACACCTCCAACGCGCTGAAGCCGTCCCCCGACCTGGAGAAGGCGATCGACGAGGCGCTGGCCCGCAAGATCGTCGTCGTGGCGTCGGCGGGCAACGACGGCCTCGGCGGCAACGTCAAGGAGACCTACCCCGCCTCCTACGAGGGCGTCCTCGCGGTGGCCGCCTCCGACCGCAACAACGAGCGCGCCTCCTTCTCCCAGTCCGGCGACTTCGTCGGCGTCGCAGCCCCCGGGGTCGACATGATCTCCACGGTGCCCCAGGGCGGCCACTGCTCCGACAACGGGACGAGCTTCTCCGCGCCGTACGTGGCGGGCGTGGCCGCACTGCTCAAGGCGCGGCACCCCGACTGGACCGCACGCGAGATCGTCGCCCAGATCGAGCAGACCGCGGAGCGCACCATCGCGGGCCACGACCGTCTGGTCGGCTGGGGCGTCGTCGACCCGGTCCGCGCCCTGACGGAGGACGACCGCCCCGTCGAGTCGCCGCGCCCCGAAGGCGGCCTGGGCAAGGCCGAGGCCCCGTCCCCCGCCAAGTTCCAGATCGGCGAGACCCCCGACGAACGCAACACCCGCCTCGCCACCTACGTCACCGTCGGCGCTGCCGTCCTCGTCGCCGGCCTCGCCGGCACAGCGGTGGCGATCCGAGACGCCCGCAAACGCTCCCGCAGACTTGCGGGGGCGGGTGCGGGAGCCGAGTAGCGGCGGCGCGAATAGGCCGACGCACGCGGCCACGGGGCGAGTTGAGGCGTGCAGGGGGCACGGAATACGACCATCACAACAGTCAGCGACTTGTGATGCCGATGTGTCGGGGGACGGAGGTACACCATCGGCCGAGGACGCCGTATGCATCCGTGAAGTGATGAAGCAGCCCCGCCGGTCGTGCTCCTGACGTCCATGCCCCAATGGCGAGCAGAAGTCGACGATGACCGAATTCGATGAGCGTTCGTGGTCCGAGGCGATCGACATCTACGAGCGCCGGGCGACCGTGCCCGACGAGTCCGACTAGGCCCCTGCCGTGGCCGAGTTGGGCATGGAGGTCGAGCCTCCGCCGCCGTACTGACCCGGCGGTTGGCTCGCCCTCGTCGCGGGCCGATTGAGCGCCCCACGCGCCGACTACGGCACCGGAACCCCGACGGACGCGCCCTGACGGACGTGCAGGTCATCTCGCGGTCAAGCGCTGATCTGGCCCCGGCCAAGCACTTGTATGCGTTCCGCATGCCCGGTCCCCGCCGCCCCGACATAGCCGGACTTGCCCGAAAGAAGCCTGGCTACGGTGGTGCCGCCACAGCATCCGCAAGTCCACGGGGAACAGGAGACGGCGGTGGGCACACCCATGCGTTCACGCCTCCTCGACTACATCGAGGCAGCACCGGTCGCAGCACCGCCCGCAGGGACGGACCCGACGGCTCCGCGGACGCCGGAGCCGGGACCGGAACCCGGTAGATCGCGCCTCCTCGAATACGTCGAGACCGCGAGCTCCACAGCAACCCGGCCCGCATCTCCGGGCGCCAGGCCCGGCGTCCCCGCCTACCACACCCCCGTGTTCGTCCCGGCCCATCCCCGGTACGCCGAGGTCACGGACGCGGACGGCCGTCCGGCCCGGGTGCCTTTCATCACGTACGAACTCTTCGAACGCCCAGCGGCAGGAACCGGGACCGAATCCGGGCCCGGAGCCGAAGCCGCGACCGTCACCGGGACCGTGGCCTTCGCCTTCACCACCCGCGACCGGCTCGTCGCCGCGCTCGGCGACGCCCAACCCTGGGTCGCCACCTCGATCGGCCCCCTGGCCGAAGCCGTCGGCGCGTACGACGCCACGGTCCTCCTCGACCCACGGATCGCCCCCGGCCGGCACAACTGGCAGCCGGACGACCTCGCCGCCTACGCCCGCGAGGTGCGCTGATGCCGCCCGACTTCAAGGCCGTCCTCGGCGACCTCACCTCGATGTCCAAGACCCTCCACGACGAGGCGGTCAACTACCGGAAGCTGCACGCCGACGTCGCCCCGCCTCTGGCCGGCGGCGGCGACGCCGGCCTGGACCACGCGCTCAAGGAGGTCGCCGACCTCATCGTCGCCCTGCACATCGGCTTCGCCGACCGCCTCGACGACCACGGCGACAAGGTGGCGTACGCCCGCGACTCGTTCCGACGGCACGACATCGACGTACACGGACTCTTCGAGGACCTGATGGCGGGTGACGGCTGATGAACGACAGCTGGGTGGGCGGCGACATCGGCGGACTGCGCACGATGGCCGAGACGTACAAGAACGCCAAGGACAAGCTCGACGACGTCATCACCCCCGTCAGTCGCGCCGTCGAGGCGCTCGTCGGCGACGCCGCCTGGAAGGGCGAGGCGGCCGAGACCTTCCGCGCAACCTGGAGCGAGGACGCGCTGACGGCCGGGGCCTTCGCCACGCTCGTGCACAGTGCGGGCGACATCCTCGACACGCTCGTCGGCGCGCTCTCGGCCTGCGAGACGGCTCTGCAGAACGCCGAGCACGTCGCCACGGGCAAGGGCGTCCCCATGGGGGAGAAGGGCGTCCCGCTGGAGATGCTCACGGCGAGTCCGCCCAGTGCCGACGACCAGAAGACGATCGCCGCCCTCGTCGAGTACGGCAAGGTCCGCGACGAGATCCTGCACACCGCCCAGCACGCCCGTCTCGTCGCCGCGGACGGCCTGCGCGGCCTCTACGCGCAGGTGACGGCACCGGTCTCGACCGGAGACAAGATCACCATCGTGGACGCCCTCCGCGGCCTCTACGCCTACGACGCCGAGGACGCTCGGGCCGGCGGCAGAAAGGCCCGCGCACTGATCGACGACGCCAAGGCCGAGGAACGTGCCGCCAAGAAGGGACTGCGCGCCGAGCGCAAGGCCTTCCAGAAAGCCGGCCGCGCACTGCCCGACGACCTCCCCGCCAAGAGCGCCTACCGGGACGCGGTGACACAGGTCGACTCGCTCGAGGACGCCATCGCCCGCGCCGACCACGGGAGCACGGCCCTGCCGTACGACCGGGCCCTCAACGTCAAGCTGGCCGACGCGGCGGATGCGCTGCGCCTCGGGGAAGGCGTCGCCAAACTCCCCGAGTTCCTCAGGGAGATTCCGGTCCTGGACGTCGCGGCGGCCGCCGCCTGCGGCCTGGTGGAGGCCAAGGACGACCATGACAAGGGCTGGTCCTGGCAGCACTCGGTGGTCGTCGACGGCGGAGTGGCGCTCGGCGGCCTGGCCGTCGGCGCCGCCGTGGTGGCCGCCCTGCCGGTCGAGGGCGCAGCGGCGGTCGCCGTGGTCGGCGTGGGGACGACGATCCTCGCGACCGACGTGCTGGACCACACGTTCCACGAGCACTGGAGCGAGGACATCCACGACCACGGGGTGGTCGGCGGCGTGCTGCACGGCGCCGGAAACGTCATCTCCGAGACCGGGGACGACTTCGTACGACTCAAGGATGACGTCTGGCATGGCATCAAAGGCATCTTCTGATGTTCCGGTCGCAGGGGTCCCCCCGAAGATCCCCAAACTGCCCGGCCTCGGAACGAGTTGGTACCGACGAGGTGCACGTTACTGGGCACGCAGGGTCCGGACGGCGCTCATCATGTTCTCCGTCCTGGCCTTCCTCTGTTACGTCGTCGTCCGGATGTACTTGGGGGTCCCTCGCAGCGATCTGCCGCCGACCCTGCGCACCGTATGGGACTGGACGCAGGCAGCCGCGTCCGGCGTGGCGGTTGTGTGGGGGTGGGTGAAGCAGCGCCGCGACCACCGCAAAAAGCTTCTCGACCCTCCCACTCCCCAGCAGATGTGGGACGCGAAGCGCCGAGACACCAGGCGCGCCTCCGGGCTGGCCGGCGCCGCAGTCCTCCCACTGCTCGTCGCGGCACCGGTCCTGCCCGTGATCGCCGCCTGGGGCGTCGGCTGGTTCACGGCCATGCTCACCGTCCGCGAGTACCCCAGCGAAGTCGGGGCCCGGCGCTGGGTGGCGGAGAGGATGTGACGTTCTGCGAAGAATAGGTGGTGTGCCCAACGAGCGGTAGCAGGGTTGTTGCATATGGCAGTTGGGACTGTCAGAGGAGGTCGATAGAGTGGTCGTGTTGCGGTCATGAACACGTGAGAGGCGCGCAGTGAGCTGCTCAGGACGGGCAGCGGAAAACGGGGAGATGGGCTGTCGTGATTCCTGCGGACACAGGTGGGGGCGCCGACATGCGGCGCGGCTACATGGCGCTCTCGACGTTCAAGAAGCGGGTGGACGACCTGCTCACGGCCTTCGAGAAATCTGCGGGCGGCTCCGCGAAAGTGGCGGGCCACAGCTTGTCGGCGGCCACGTTCGGAGCGGGTGAGTTCCCGGAGGCAAAGACCCTCCACCTGCAGTACGAGCGCGTCCACGAGCGCATCACGGCGTTGTCCAAGTCACTCGGCCTCCAGCTGGAGGCGATGCAGATCGCCGTGCACGGCGTGGACGTCACCTTCGACAACCTGGAAGACGAGCTGCGGTACCGATTCCATGAGATCCGGACCGAGGTCAACCGGGACCGGGACGAGGCGCTCAACGAGCAGATCCAGCGGACCAACGACGCCGACCACACCGACGCGGGGTACTGATGAGCGGCGACAAGAAGCCGGACCACTACCAGGCGGAACGCCAGGACGCGACCCAGCAGAACACCGGCGTGGACGACGCCGTGAACAAGGCTGTGAACATCAGCCCCGGCATGCTCAGCAGTCCCGGCGGATTCGGCAACACCAGCTTCGAGGGCTACGAGCTCAACGCCATGATCGACATCGTCGAGGGGGCGAGCCCGGAGACGCTGGAGAGCGCCGCCACTGCCCTCGTCGACGCGCGCGACGCCATCAACGACGCCGCCGACGAGCTGAGCCGCAACCTTGGCAACGTCGACTGGGAGGGCGAGGCGCACACCGCCTTCTACACCTGGGGCATGAACCTCACCACCACCGCGCTGGCACTGGCGAGTTACACCGACGAGGTGGGCACCCAGGTCCTGGCGGCAAGCTCCGGCCTTGCCTCCGTACGCAAGTCGATGCCCCCGCGTGACAGCCGCATCGTCCCCAAGAAGGTCGACGACATCCCGACGCCTCAACGCGTCGAGGGCAACGCGGAGTACACGGCAGCGGTCAAGGCCGAGAAGGACCGCCAAGAGGCCATCAACCAGATGTACCGACTGGCGTCGTTCTACACGGTGTCGAGCGGCATGATGGAAATGGCGAAGGAACCGGTCTTCCCGGAGATGCCCAGCGTGGGCGTGCCGGAGCCGCCGCCTTCGTTCGCACCACCGAAGACGCCGGTTTCGACGCACGAGTCGCTCTCTCCGCTGAGTGATCCAGGAACGACGCGGCGAGACTCGGTGGATTCCGGGACAGTGCGATCCCGTTCGGATGAGACGCTGCCGTCCCACAAGAGCGTGGACGAGACGATCAGAACTCCCGAGCGGCATGTGGGCACGGAGATCGACAGCGTCGGTACGCTGCCGCCCCAGGAGACGATGAAGCCGGCACCCACAGCGCCGCCATCGACGGCTCCCAGCGTCACTCCTGTGGGAACGACGCCACCTCTGACGCCTGTCGGAATCCCGGCTGCTCTGCGAGGGCCGGCTGGGCGTGCGGCTACGTTCGGCGGTACGACGGGCCGCACTCCTGCGGGTCGCATGGGAACTGGCCCTATGGGGCCGATGGGCCGGGCCGGTGGGCCTGTCCAGGCAGGCGGTCGTACAACAGGTCCTATGGGGCCCATGGGCCGGACGGGTGGGCCCGCTCAGGCAGGCGGCCGTACGACCGGCCCCCTGGGGCGAGGCGTAGTCGGTGGCCTGCCCAAGACCGGCGGACCGATGACCAATCAAGCCAGCGGTGTCATGCGAGGTCCCGTGAACGGCATGGCCGCCGCGAATCCCGGCCGCGCCGGCGCGGGCCGCACCACCAACGGGGTCGTCGGAGGAAGGCCGATCACTGGAGCCGGATCTGGTGCCAACGGTGCAAAGGTGCCACGTGGCACGGTAATCGGCGGTCAGGTCGCGCCCACCCCACCGGTTACGGGTGAAAAGCCCGGACAGCGGGGGGTGATCGGGGCTCCGAACCCAACCAAGGGCGCGGGACAGGGAACGCGTCGTCCCATCGCAACTCCTGACGGGGTGACAGGAACGCAGACCGGACGAAACCCGGGATCCAGGAATGGCGGGTCCACCCAGGGCGGAACCGGCGGCGGGCGTGGCTCCAACGGAAACCAGCGTTCCGGCGAAACGCGATCGCGCCGCAGGCAGCGGCGTGACGGGGCGTCGTCGACCGACTGACCGGACAAGAGCGAGGACAGACAGAGGCATGGTGTCAGGGATCAGTCGACGTGGCGGGTGGAGTGCGCCCTTCACGGGACGAAACAGGAGACGGGTTTCCATCGTCTCTTCAGCGCTCGGTGCCTTGGCGGTCCTGTCGGCAGGTCTGGCTCCCGGAGCGGCAGCAGCAGACGCCCAGTCCCAACAGTGGTACCTGTCGGCCATGAAGGCCGATGAGATGTGGAAGGTGAGCACAGGCAAGGGTGTGAAAGTGGCCGTGGTCGACACGGGCGTCAACCCCTCCACCCCTTCCCTCAAGGGCCAGGTGATCGTTGGCGATGTCTCAAAGGGCGTCGGTTACAAGGCCACTGAGGACTACACGGGTCATGGGACGACCATGGCGGAACTCATCGCCGGCACTGGCGCAGGCGGTGGGCTGAAGGGTCTTGCCCCGGGGGCGAAGATCGTCCCCTATCGGATCTCACTCAAGGGCCTGGACAGTAAGGCCGAACGAGAAAAAGCGCCGAATGAAGCAGCGGTGATCAGGGCCATTGCCGACAGCGACGTCCAGATCATCAACATGTCCTATGGTGGTCAAGTTGCCTACCCGGCCATGGATGCGGCGATCAAATACGCCCAGTCCAAGGGGAAGTTGATGATCGCCGGCACAGGGAACGATGCTGAGAAGAACAACTCGATAGGATATCCGGCGGCCTTCCCCTATGTGGTCGGTGTCGCCGCTTCGGATGAATCCGGCAAGGTCGGAAAGTTCTCGGAGTACGGGAACTATGTCGATCTGGCCGCTCCAGGTCTACGCGTGCCTACGTGGTGTGACAAGACATTGCGCTCGTACTGCGTCGGCGGGGGCACGAGTATGTCCACAGCCATCGCCTCCGCCTCCGCCGCCCTCATCTGGTCCGCCCACCCCAAGTGGACGGCCAACCAGGTCCTCGCCAGCCTCATCGACACCGCCGGACGCGACTGGGCGAAGGACGACCCGAGCACGTACCTCGGGTACGGCCTGATCCGCCCCCGCAAGGTGCTGGAGAACAAGAACTTCAACCCCGGCCCCGCCGGCATCGACCCCCTCGCCAAGGAAAACGTCACAGGCGTGACGGACGCGGCGGGCAAGGCGCCCTCCGCCAACGCCGCCGCTTCGGCCTCGCCGCAGCCCTCGAAGGGCACGACGGACGATCAGGCCCCCGCAGCCGCAACCGCCGACGCCTCCGACAACACCACAATGTGGATCGCACTCGGAGCCGCGGCAGCCGTCCTTGTGATCGGCGGCGGCGCCTTCGCCCTGATCCGCTCCCGGCGAGCCGCTGGATCGACCCACGCATGACGAGGACCGGTCACGCACGACGGTTCTGACACACAGACCACCGCGCAGTCAGCAGCGAATCGAAGCTCACGAAAAAGGAGTGTCGCAATGGTCGACCGCAAGCTCAATGACGGCGATGTACAGAAGCTCCAGAAGGAAGTCATCGACCGGTACGACAACATCCGGAGCTCCCTCGCGAAGCTGCAGGGCACGATCGACATGATCGAGAAGGCGTGGACGGGCCAGGGCGCCAACGCGTTCAACGCCAAGCAGACGGAGATCAACACCCACATGGTAGGGATCGGC
Organism: Streptomyces sp. NPDC001027; assembly: GCF_040299045.1. Taxonomy (NCBI): domain Bacteria; kingdom Bacillati; phylum Actinomycetota; class Actinomycetes; order Kitasatosporales; family Streptomycetaceae; genus Streptomyces; species Streptomyces sp. NPDC001027. Next base: position 23,791 of record NZ_JBEPBI010000064.1, on the reverse strand, counting down.
AAGATGCTCGAGGACTTCCTCGAGGGCATCCACATGACCAAGACCGACAAGCAGAACCTCGAAGACCAGATCACGGCGGACCTGACCAAGATCTCGGTCGACGATCTCGGTGGAAAGACCTCGGCGCTCAGCAGCTACTGACGAGCCCGAGCCACGGATCGCGCTGAACCACACTGTTGCCCGGACCGACGATTCCGGCTGACATCCGCAAAGAAACGAGGGAAACATGTCCGGAGCCCATTACGAAGAACTTGCCGTCACCTACGGCACCATGGACGCGCTCGCCACCGAGCTCGGCGACCAGGCCAAGAAGCTCGAGGACGACCTCGAGGCGCTGCGGCAGGCCGTGCTCAACGTGTCGGCCGGCTGGGGCGGCGAGGCGTTCCAGGCGTTCCAGGGCAAGAGCGAAGAGTGGAACAAGCACGCACGGGGCATCCACACGGCCCTGATGCAGATCTCGCACAAGGTCCACGGCGCCGGCGGTGACTACCGCGGCGGCGACCTGAAGGGCGCCAGCTACTTCATGTAAGTGCAGGCAGGCCGTATTCCGCAGCACAGGGTGGGCACGCACGGGAGGTGCCCACCCTGTGCTGTGCCGCAGTTGGATGTCGTTGCGGGGCGGTCAGCCGTAGCTCTTGCCGTCCTCAGGCGCACCGGCGGGCATGGCGACGACGAACACGCCCTTGCCCTGGACTCCTTGAACGGTCCCCTCGGCCTGCAGTACCTCGATGGCGGACTTGATGGTCCGGCGGCTGACTGCTCCGCCCGTCTCCTGCTCCAGCTCATGGTGAGAAGGGATGCGGCGGCCAACCGGAATCTCGCCGCGCCGGATGCGCTCCCGCAGGGCGGAAGCAAGCTGCACGTACATCGGGACGATGCTCTCCCGGTCGATTTCTATCACATCTTAGAGCGTAAAAGGCCAGCTCAAGACAGCATAGGGCGGCCTAGCACGTGAGAAGACGTACCAAGACGTACTAAGTTGCCGTACAGTCGATGTCAGCAGAAGACCCCCGCGACGGTAGGCGCCGTCCGGGGGCATGGCCGCCAACCCGATGGAGGTTGATGACAGTGAGCATTATCCACGCGCTGCTGCGCTGGACCCTGGGCGTGTTCGCGCCCGGCACCGGCAGGCGGAGGGCGGGCGCACGCTCCGCCGTACCGGCCGTCCGCGTTGCGCAGACGCCCGAGGCGCGGGCCGTACACCGACGACTCCCCACAGCCCGTTCCCCCTACGGGCTTGCAGGGCCCCTCGACGGAGCCGCCACGGTCCCGGTCCGTCCGTACGTACTGGCGGCTGAGCGAACTCAGCACGGCGGCGAACAGCAACAGCAGTGGACGCGGCAGGCGCAGTCACGGCGGCGGGTGGCTCTGGTGCTCGCGGCGGACTTCGGTATCGACCTCGACCAGCATGTCGTCGGCGCGGAGAGGGCGGCGTGACGGGGACGGGGGAGAGGATGCCCCGCCCGCCCGTGCGGATGTGCGTGCGCTGCGAGGTGACCACGGAGACGCCGGTCGTGGTCGGAGTGGTCCACCAGAATTCGGGGCCGGGCTTCGTCGTCTACGCGTGCCAGGCGTGCGCCGCGCACTACCCGCCGCAGCCGGACATCCTCACGGTCCTGTCCCCGCCCCACCGCCCCGGCAACGCGCAGTGAGCCTGCGAGCGGCGGAAAAGGCAGGGGAAGCAGAGGAGTTGTCGCCGGAATGCGCCCTGGCGCACCGACCGGGCTACGAGGACGTCCACCTCGCCTGCCGCCGCCTGCAAGACATCCCACTCCCACACGGCGGAGGCCTGCTGCTCGTACACCGCTGCCCCTGCCCCTGCCACCACCCGTAATGGGAGGAGCCCGAACGGCCGCCGGCACCCCACAACGGCGAAAAGGCTGACGTCCGAAGCTGAGCGCCTATGTGGGTCTGGGGCGGGTCGCCACGTCGGCCCGCCCCAGACCCGATCCGAGGGCAGTGGCCCCGACGCGGGCCTGCGTTACGGGTTGGCGGTGGCCATCGCGCCACTTTGCTGTGGTGTGTACTCGGACCACGAATGCGGCCGTCCTCAACCGTTTCAATTGCTCGCGGAAGCAGGGGGAGGGGGCGGCGGCATGGGCGGATACGGTGGCCGAGAAGGGATCCTGGGCGTGGGTGGTGCCGCTGACGGGATTGCTGAGGGCGGTGACGGCGGCGGAGGCGGTACCTCCGCGAACTCCGGCAGGACCGGACCGCCTGCGCGTAGCCGCGCGATGGTCCGCTCGGCCCGGCGGCGGGCCGGCGGGGCGTCGTCCCGGAGGAAGTGAAGCCGGACGCGCCCCCGTCTGAGGTTGTCAGCGGCGATCAGCCGGTAGCCGAGAGCATGGCTGATCTTCTCCATGCGGTCCTTCTGCGATGCACGAATGAGAAATTCGCAGCGGCCACGCCCGTCGAAGTGCCTGATGATCTCCTCCTCCGTCATCAGTCGTCCTCATAGCGGGGCAATGCCTCAGGGAAGCCACGAGGTTCCTTGCACTCAGCCAACTTGTAGGCGTGCCGGGTGAGCTGGTATGCAAAATCCGTCAGGGCCTGACGCAGCTCGCCACCGGTGGCCTGACTCTTCCCATTCACGCTGACCTCCGCTATCAGGGCATATTTCTGTTTCCCAGCATCTTCTTTCATATTTCTCGGCCGGCATGGGACATAGACCGAGGAAATTTCGCTGTCGTCGTCCGTCTGTGCCAGTGCCTCGATGTCGCCTCGCGTAACTCTTACGACATGGTTACCTGCAAGACTTCCGTAGTGCTCTTCCCATGCGGACGTGGACGCATCTCGAAGGTCCACCATTCCGGACAGGGTCGAATTACCACTGGTGGAAACAGTGCAGTAGAAGTCGAAATTATCTCCGGTTCCTCCTTGGCTTGAATATTCCTCCGCCGCTCGTGCCCGCGGAAGGATCTGGACCGCGATGTCACGTTGTACGGCACCGTCGCACACCTTGTCGGGCAGCAGGTAAAGCCCTTTCATGAAGAACAGGGCAATGGCCCCACCTATCAGTCCGCAGGTCACCAGACCGATGAGGAGTCCTTTCGCGGCATGGAGGGTCGCCTCCCTCTCCCGTACCCTTTTACTCATACTGCTCCTTAGCGCGATTCAAATAGTAGTCACTGTCCTTCCAGCCATCGTTGACGGCTTGCCGCATGGTGTCCTTTATTTCATCCCTCGGTAGGTCAATCTTGTTTCGGTCAAGGGCATCTTCCATCGACCACTGCGTCTGTTGGCTGACCGAGTCGCGCATTCTGAACAAGTCTTGACTGGAGTGATATAGCGCTTCGTCTTTGGCGCCGTCGAGTTGCTGGCCATCGATTAGGCGATCAACCGCTGATCCGGCGACGGCGCCCAGCATCCCGCCACCCACGGCCCCCATTGCTGCTCCTCCGAGTCGCTCGGGGACCTCGATGAAGGTCAGGCCGACGGCAGCCCAGGTTTTAGCGAAATCACCTTTTGCCTTCAGTGCGCTGTTGTAGTCCTTCTCGCCGCTGATGCTGTTGTTGATCTCTGCGTTTGCGGCAGAATGACCTACAATCCCCTCGATGATCCCTGAATTTCTGCCGATATCCGCAAGAACCTTCTCGCGGCTCCCGTCGAACAGGGAGGGGTCTGAAAGGTGCGCTTCAAGAAGATTTCCGGTGTAGATGCTTTCTCCGTAAATGATCCCTGCTCTTCCGTATGCGTCTGCTGACGTCGCTGAAAGGAAGCGAGTTACATCCGAAACGTTGAGGCCCGCAGGTGCTTCACTGTTCGTGACGTAAATAGGTCCGGAGTTGGGACCTGCGAAGGCCTGGCTGATTTCCGGCATATAGGAAGCCGCCATGTTTCCGAAGCTGTCTCCCAGCCCTTTGGTCACGAGTCTTGCGCCGTCATCGGGCTGTGCCACCGCGTTCATGACGTTGGCCATGATCTCGACTTGTGCGGCGCTGTGAGGCGGTGCCGGTGATGTCGAGTCACCAGCGGCGACTCCTGTCACCGCCGCTTCCAAGGCATGCCCGAGGGAGGCTCCTCGATCCGTGTACACCGTGGTGCCCAGCATGTGGTTCAGGTCCGATTTGGACTCGAACGCATGCGTCGCCGCCTCGGGATTGTGCGACAGGCCCTCGAACAGCCCCTCCAACGGGTCCCGCCCGTTGCCGTCGCCGAAGACTAGGTCAAGGGCGTCATAGCCCTTGACCCAAAGTGCGTCCGTATTGCTGTCACCCGCGCCTTTGTCCGCCTTGAAAAGCGTCTTCCGGTAGTCGTCCAGGAACTCGGTGTCGTACTGCCCCTCGCGCATCAGGCTGCTGATGACCTGGGAGCCGAGGGCGCCGACGGGACTGAAGGAGTCGGCAGCGCGGAAGTTGGTGTTCCGCTCTGCGACGACGCCCTTCTTCCAGTCCTGCATCGCCTCCGAGTCCGAGAAGGAAGCCGTGGCCAGGGTGAGACCCAGGTTGCTCTGCAGGCTCTTCATAGTGTCCAGCTCCGAGCCCCTGGCTCCGGCGTGTGCCGAGGTCATCTCGGTCCAGAACTGGAGCGTCCCCTTGGGCCCGAGGCGGGTGGCGAACCGTTCCGCGAAGAGGGGATCGTCGTTGTACGTCTCCATCGTGCGGTTGAAGTTCTTGATGTCGTCGAGGCTCATGTCGGCCGGGTTCTTGGCCAGCTTCGCCAGCTTCTCCGCCGCCGCGACGGCCTTGGCAGCGGCGTCCCGGTCTGCGTACGAGGCGTCGGTGAAGCCGTATTTCGCCTGGTCGACGAGGAGCCGGAGAACCGTTGCGGCGCTGTTGTCGGCCTGCGTCGCCTTGGCCAGGATCGCCTGGATCTCGTCACGGAGCGCGTCCACTGCCTTCTGGTCCGTCGCCCCGCTCTTTCCGCTGGGGTCCGACGCCCAGTCGGGTCGGGTGTTCCCGGTCACGGTGAACGTGCCCTCGCCGGTGTCGATCACCGACAGGTTCTGCTGCGTGCCCCGCGTGATGGCGGCCGTCAACTGCGTGCGGAAGCTGACGAGTTCACCATGGGTGTCGCTGAGGATCTTGGCGATGGAGTCCGCCTGGGTGTGCGCGTCGGCGAACTCGGCGGCGGTCCTGGTGATGAACTCGCGGCTGACGGTGGCGTTCACGCCGGCCCACCTGGCGGTGTCCGCCTTCGCCTTGAGGTTGGTCTCGGCGTCCTTCTGCAGGTCCGCGAGCTTCTTCGTCATCTGCTGCCAGTCGGTGACCGCTTCACCGAGCTTGGAGAGGTCTCCGTGGCGCAGCGCGTCGAGATCCATCGGGTCAGTGGCCCTTTCGGTCGTCGAAGCCCTCGTCCAACAGAGCGATGCTGCTGACCGCGCCGGCGATGTAGGAGTCGTCGGCGGCGTGCTGGTTCTTCGTGAACCGCAGATGGTTGGAGATATGAGCGCAGGCGTCCAGCAGCGACTTGCTCTGCTCGCCCCAGCGCTCCGTCACATGGTCGAGGGCCGCGCCCAGCGCGAAACCCTCGCCCTTGAGCCCACCCGCGGCGGCCTCCGACGCCACGCGCGCGTGCCCGCTGTACGTGGTGAAGTCCTGGAACAGGTCATGGGCCGCTTTACCGACCGCTTCCAGGTCCTTGTGACCGGCCACCAGGTCCCCGTAGGTGCTGCCCACGCCGGGATCGGTCGGCACATGGTTGAGCAGCATCCGGGCGCCATGCCGTTCGGCTGCCCCGGCCTTCATCTGCTCCCATTCCTCCCACGCCATGCGTGGTCCCCCTCCGCCGTTGTGTGCGTCCTGTTGACGTCATCGCCGCACTCAGGCTCGCGGCCCGCGGCCCGCGGTCCACACGGCGACCGCGCCGTGCCAGTGACAGGAACAGTCCAGTGGATCACCCCGAGTGATCTCCCGGACTCACCCTACTTTCCGCAATGCTTTTGCCCACGGTTCGGCCGCGGCCAAAATCGAGAGGCGAGGACCGGCCACCGCCGAACCTCCGGGAACTCCCGGCGCAAAGCCGCGAACCCAGGTTGGCGACTCACTCCCACCCCTCCGCTGATGCCGCCCCCGGCTCACTCCGCCCCCTCGACCCCCTCTGCGACCAACCCCACCTGCACCAGCGGCTTCCCCCGCCGCCGCGACACGAAGATGCCGCGGCCTGCCGGCATCGGACGGGGGCGTACGCCGCCCAGGAGGTCGCCCTCGCCGGGGTCGCCCGCCAGGACCACGCCCTGCGCCCCGAGTTCCTTGATGCGCTGCATGAACGCCTCGTACGAGGCACGCCCCGCGCCCGCCGTCGAGCGCGCGACGATGAACCGCACCCCCACGTCACGGGCGAACGGCAGCAGTTCGGTCAGTCCCGCCAGCGGATTGCCGCTCGACGTGGCGACGAGGTCGTAGTCGTCGACGACGACGAACACCGTCGGGCCCCGCCACCAGCTGCGGTCCCGGAGCTGCTGCGCCGTCACGTCGGCCGTCGGCGTCCGACGCTTCATGAGGTCGGCGAGCGCGGCCATGTGATGGTCCATCGCGTTGGACATCGGGATGTACTCGGCGAGATGGGACGCCGGCGTCACGTCCAGCAGGGAACGCCGGTTGTCGACCACGAACAGTTTGCACTCGTCCCCGGAGTACCGCTGGGTGAGCTGCTTGATCAGCAGCCGCAGCAGGTTCGACTTGCCGGACTCGCTCTCGCCGAGGACGAGGAAGAACGGATCCTGCTCGAAGTCGACGAAGACCGGCTCGAGACGGTCCTCGTCGAGGCCGAAGGCGACCCCGCGGCGCGGGAAGCGGTCGCCCGGCGGCAGCGACTCGGCCGGGAACTCCCGCGGCAGCAACCGAACTTCCGGCGCGGGCGCGGCCTGCCAGTGCCGGGAGACCTCCGCGGCCAGCGCCTGCGTCGCGTCGGCGAGCTCGGTGTCCGAGGCGAGGCCGTCGATCCGCGGCACCGCGGCCATGAAGTGCAGCTTCTGGGGCGACTGCCCCCGGCCGGGAACGCCCGACGGGACGTTCGCGGCGAGCTTGCGGTCGATCTCGGAGTCCATCGTGTCGCCGAGCCGGAGCTCCAGCCGGTTCATCAGGTGGTCCTTGAGGGCGGCCCTGACCTCCATCGACCGCGAGGCCGTCAGCACCAGGTGGATGCCGTAACCGAGGCCGCGCGCCGCGATCTCGTGGACGATCTGGTCCAACACCTCGTAGTCCGCGCGGAAGTTGCCCCATCCGTCGATGACGAGGAAGACGTCGCCCCACGGCTGGTCCGTGACCGAGATCTCGCCCCGCGCCCGCCGGGCCCGAAAGTCGGCGATCGAGGCGATCCCCGTCGCGCGGAAATACTCCTCGCGGCGGGTCAGGACGCCGTACACCTCCGCCACCGTCCGCCGTACCCGCTCCGGATCCAGCCGGGAGGCGACCCCGCCCACATGCGGCAGGCCCGCCACCGCGGCCATCCCGCCGCCGCCGAAGTCGAGGCCGTAGAACTGCACTTCGTGCGGGGTGTGGGTGAGGGCGAACGCCGCGATCAGGGTGCGCAGCAGCGTCGACTTGCCGGACTGCGGGCCGCCCACGATCTGCATATGGCCGGCCGCGCCGGAGAAGTCGACCCAGAGCGAGTCACGGCGCTGCTCGAACGGCTTGTCCACCAGGCCGACCGGCACGACCAGCCGTCCCGCGCCCTCGTAGCCGGGCTGGGTGAGCCCACGGCCCTCCACCGCCGTGAGCCCCGGCAGCAGGGAGTCCAGCGACGGCGGGCTGTCCAGCGGCGGCAGCCACACCTGGTGCGCGGCCGGGCCCTGCGCCTCCAGCCGGCGCACGATCACGTCGAGCACGGTGTCCGCCAGCGCGTCGTCGACCTCCGCGTCGCCGGCCGGGCGGGCCTGCGGCACGGCCGCGTACCGCACCGGCACCTCGGAGGAGGTGAAGAGCACCGGCCGCCGGTCCAGGGGCAGCGGGCCGCCGCCCGGCGCCGTCCGCTGACCGCCCGAGCGGTAGACCCCGGACACGTACGCCGCCTTGAACCGCACCATTTCGTCCGTCCCGAACTTCAGGAACCCCGAACCCGGCACGTTGGGCAGCGAGTACGCGTCGGGCACGCCCAGCGCCGCCCGCGACTCGGCGGCGGAGAAGGTGCGCAGACCGACGCGGTACGACAGGTACGTCTCCAGCCCGCGCAGCCGCCCTTCCTCCAGGCGCTGCGAGGCCAGCAGCAGATGCACGCCGAGCGAGCGCCCGATGCGGCCGATCTGCACGAACATCTCGATGAAGTCGGGCTTGGCGGTGAGCAGTTCGCTGAACTCGTCGATCACCAGCACCAGCGAGGGGATCGGCTGCAGGGCGGCGCCCGCGGCCCGCGCCTTCTCGTAGTCGTGGATGTTGGCGTAGTTGCCCGCGTTGCGCAGCAGCTCCTGACGGCGGTTGAGCTCGCCCCTGATGGAGTCGCCCATCCGGTCGACCAGCGTCAGATCGTCCGCCAGGTTGGTGATCACGGCCGCCACGTGCGGCATCTGAGCCATCCCCGCGAACGTGGCGCCGCCCTTGAAGTCGGCGAGGACGAAGTTCAGCGTCTCCGACGAGTGCGTCACCGCCAGCCCCAGCACCAGCGTGCGCAGCAGCTCGGACTTGCCGGAGCCGGTCGCGCCCACGCACAGACCGTGCGGGCCCATGCCCTCCTGCGCCGCCTCCTTCAGGTCCAGCATCACCGGACGGCCGTCCTCGCCCACCCCGATCGGCACCCGCAGCCGCTCGGCCAGCGAACGCGGCCGCCAGGTGCGCTGGGTGTCCACCGACGCGGCGTCGCCGAGGTTCAGCAGCTCGGTGAACTCCAGGTTGGCCAGCAGCGGCTCGTCGTCGTCGCCGCCCGAGGCCATGCGCAGCGGCGCGAGCTGCCGGGCGAGCGCCTCCGCGGACTCCGGCGACAGGACGTCGGGCGTTCCCTCGTAGACGGCCCCGTGCCCCGACTCCAGCCGCAGCGCCCCGGGCTGTACGACGATGTCGAGCTCGCCGCCCGCTCCCGTCAGCTCACCCGGGACGATCTCGAGGACCGTCACGCCCTGCAGTCCTTCGGAGTTGGCCAGCACCGAGTCGTGGGGGAGGGACACCCCGTCCAGGACCACGACCACGTGCGGCTCGTCGACCAGCGGCGTCGCGTTGGGGTGGAACCGCGGCCGCCCGGTCAGCCGGGAGCCGAGCAGGCTCTCCAGCTCACGGGTGTCCGAGCCGATCAGCCGGCGGCTGCCCGCCCCGTCCACCGCGCCGGGCGCCTGGACGTGCGGCAGCCACTTCGCCCACTCCCAGTGCGGCAGTTCGTCCCGGCCCGCCGCGACCACGAGCACCAGGTCCTCGGACGAGTGCAGCGCGCCCAGCGAACCGGCCAGGGCCCGGGCACAGGAACGGACAGAGTCCGCCTCGCCGCTGATCGTCACGTGGTAGAAGGCACGCAGGGAGACCGCCATCGGCAGATCGTCCAGGCTGTCGTGCACGGCGAGGAAACGCTGCAGCGCGCCGGCCGTCAACGGCTCCAGCTGCTCCACCGGGCCGGTCTCCGGGGCGACCAGCGGGGTGGCGAGCGCCTGGACGCCGAGGCCCACCCGGACCTGCCCGAAGTCCTCGTCCCCGGGCCGCCGTTCCCACACCCGGCTGCCCTCGGCGACCAGGGCCCACAGCTGCTCGGGGGAGGGGTGCAGGTAGTACTGCGCGTCACGCTGGGCCCGCGCGGTGTCGAGCGCGGTGCGCCGGGTCTGCGCCAGGTAGCTGAGGTAGTCCCGGCGCAGATCCGCCAACTGACCCTGGGAGCCGCGCCGGAAGCGCACCACCATCGCGATCGACATGGCCACCGTCGAGGCGATCATGACCATGCCCATGATGCGCATGAACGGCTGCCCGCTCGTGAAGAAGAAGACCACCGAGCCGCCCATGCCGAGCGTCGGCAGCAGTTGCATCAGCACGCTCTCCTGATGCCCCCGTGGCAACTCGGGCGGAGGCTGCAGGACGACCTCGCCCATGGGCACCTCGGACGGCAGCGCCCTTGGCGGACGCTTCACGACGATGTGGCTCACTGCTCACCAATCCCCTTGCGAGGCCCCCGAAAAGTACCGTCCGCCACCCCGTGTCAGGCGGACGCAGGCCGCCGCGTGATCCTACTGACTGCTGGTACCACCACGGGGCGGTAGGGTGCCGGATGTTCGCGTGAGCACACCGCGGGCCGCGCGTGCGCACCAACCTGCGCGGGACCTTCACACAGCCGACGCGAGACCATCACTGAGGGGGAGCAGCAGGGTGAGCATCACGACCTCCGCGGCAGCCACCGGAGAGGGACGCGGCGCCGCAGCCGTGCCCGCGGCGGGGGCGGGGCTCGGTTTCTGCCGGGTCACCATCGTCGCCCCCGACAGCCGGATCGACGTGGCGCTGCCCGACGACATCCCGGTCGCCGACCTCTACCCGGAGATCCTCCGGCTCGCCCGGCAGAGTCCCGCCGAGGGCGCACCGGTCGGCTACACCCTCGTCCGCAGGGACGGCTCCGTCCTCGACAGCTCGCGTTCGTTCGCCGCCCAGCACATCCTCGACGGCGAACTCCTCACGCTGCGCCCGTTCTCCGAGTCGCTGCCGCCCGCCGTCTTCGACGACGTGTCGGACGCGGTCGCCTCGGCCGTCACGCGCGAGCACACCCTGTGGAGCGGCGAACTGACCCGCACCGCGGGCCTCGTCGGCGGAGGCGTGCTGCCGGCCCTGCTCGCCTTCGTGGCCTGGAACGGCGACCCGCGCCACGACATGCACGGCCTGCCCGGCGTCCTCGCCGCGGTCGTCGGCGTGCTGCTGGTCGCCCTCTCCGGCGTCCGGGCCCGCGTCTACGACGACCGCGGCTCGGCGATCGCCCTGGGCCTCGGCGCACTGCCCAACGTGGCCGTGGCGGGCTCCGGGCTCCTCCCGCTCGCCGACGGCCAGGGCATCGGCAAGCTGCAGTTCCTGCTCGCCTGCGCGGCGGTGCTGCTGGCGTCCGTGCTGCTCACCCTGTGCTCCCCGCGCGGCGACGGCCCGTTCGTCGCGTTCGTCGTCGCGTCGGGCGCCGGACTGGCGGCGGTGTTCGCGGCGATGCTCGCGCACTGGAGCCCGGCCGAGACCGCCGCCCTGTGCGCCCCCGTCGGGGTGGGCGCCCTGGCGTTCCTGCCCGGCCTGTCCATGCGCTTCGCCCGCCTTCCGATCGGCTTCGACGCCCCGGACTCCGCCTCGCGCCGTGCCTACGGCGCCGATCCCGCCCCCCGGGAACCGGTCGACGCCGAGCGGATCGCCGCGCAGGCCCGCCGCGGCCACGAACTCCTGGTCGGCCTCGTCGGCGGCTGCGCGGCGATCACGGTCGGCGCCTGCGCGGTCCTCGGCTTCTCGGACGACGTCTGGGCCGAGCTGCTCGCGCTGGCCACGGGCGCCGCCCTGCTGATGCGCGCCCACCTCTTCCGCTACACCGCGCAGGTCGCCCCGGTGCTGGCCGCGGGCCTCGGCTCGCTCGTCCTGCTCGGACTGGGTCTGGCGCTCAACCCGCCCCACCCGGCGATCCGCGCCGCCCTCGCCGGCGACAGCGCCGACCTGGACATCCGCACGGTCTGGCTGGTCGCCGCCGTCGCGGCGGCCGCCGCGATCGTCACCTCGATCGGCCTGATCAGCTCGCGGGGCGGCCTCACCCCGTTCTGGGGCCGCTTCATGGAGATCGCCGAGGGCTTCGTCCTGCTGACGCTGGTGCCGCTGACCCTGGCCGTGTTCGACGTGTACGCGGCAGTCCGCTCGATGACCGGCTGACCCCACGAGCCGAGAAAGGCCTCGGAGCGGACGCACAGGGCGCCTGCTCCGAGGCCTTCTCACCCGAGCACCGGTCGATCGCGGCGGACCCGCACCCGCTCGGGGCGGACCGCACCCGACGGGCCGCGTCTGCCGTGGAGCGGTCCCCGTGGTGCGGTCGCCGTGGAGAGGCGTCTACTCCGCCGCCCCCGTCGCCGTCCCGCCGCCGTGCGGCGCGGGCTCCAGGTCGAACTCGCCGTCCCGGGCGCCCAGCACGAAGGCGCGCCACTCCGCCTCGGTGTAGCGCAGCACCGTCTCCGGGTCGAGCGAGGACCGCATCGCTACGGCCCCGTCGGGCAGACAGGCGATCTCGACGCGCTCCTCGTGCTCCTCCGTGCCGGGCGCGCTCTGCCACTCGACATCCGAGATGTCGAGCGCGTACAGCTCGTCCCGCTCCCGTTCCTTGCGCGCCTTGACTGCCTCGTCCTCGGCATCGGCCATGTCGGCTCCGACCCTTCCCTCTGAGTTCCCGCTGTCCCAACGAGCTGCAGCGCCACCCTACTTGCCGACGTTCCCCCAGCTCAGAGGTTCTTCCGTTACGTTCCGGCCGGCCGGAGTCGCCCGTACACTGCCCCCGCTCACCCGAGCGCCGTCCGGCCGTCCGCCGCGATATCCGGGCAGGTCGGGCGCACCGGCCTGATACCCTGGCTCTCGGCCGTTTGTGTACGCACCCCCGGAAGCCTCTCAGGCAGCCCCTGAAGGTTCTGGAGGTCGCGCCCAGCGGATCCCCGCCTCCCGAGTAACGGAAGCTCCCCCGAGACCAAGACCGGGGGCACTCGGTGGCCACTGAAAAGACTACGAGGAGTACGCGTGCCGCTCGACGCCGCTACGAAGAAGCAGCTCATCAGCGAGTTCGGTCAGAAGGAGGGCGACACCGGCTCTCCCGAGGTCCAGGTCGCCATGCTGTCCCGCCGGATCTCGGACCTGACCGAGCACCTCAAGACGCACAAGCACGACCACCACTCCCGTCGTGGTCTGCTGATCCTGGTCGGCCAGCGTCGCCGCCTGCTGCAGTACCTCGCCAAGAAGGACATCCAGCGCTTCCGTGCGCTGGTGGACCGCCTCGGCATCCGCCGCGGTGCGGCGGGCGCCAAGTAGGACGCCGTGAGGGGAGCGGTTCCCGGACGATCGGGGCCGCTCCCTTTGCTGTACACCTCGGTGCGCACCACGCGGTACGCACCGGCACGCACCACGGACAGGGCCCGTCGTACGGCCGCCCGTGGAGCGGAAACGTGCGGAGTGTCACCGGCGCTTTGTAGTGTGGTAGCACAACGCCATACGTACGACACAGCGTGATGACGTGTACTCGCTGCGGGTAAACGTCACCACGCACACCGAACGAGGAGAAGCGCGCCTAGCCGCCGCCGGTCCTCGGTAGTGGCCCCCGGGAAAGAGATCCCCGGGTGCTTCGATCGAAGACCGGCCCGCACCGCACGGAGCGCTTCTCCGCAACCGTCCCCCTGCCACACGGGCAGCGAGGGACGAAGACGAGGAGAAAACACTAGTGGAGAACGAGACCCACTACGCCGAGGCCGTCATCGACAATGGCGCCTTCGGCACCCGCACCATCCGTTTCGAGACGGGCCGCCTGGCCAAGCAGGCCGCCGGCTCCGCCGTGGCGTACCTGGACGACGACACCATGGTGCTGTCGGCCACCACCGCCTCCAAGAACCCCAAGGACCAGCTCGACTTCTTCCCCCTCACGGTGGACGTCGAGGAGCGGATGTACGCCGCCGGCAAGATCCCCGGCAGCTTCTTCCGCCGTGAGGGCCGTCCCTCCGAGGACGCCATCCTCACCTGCCGCCTGATCGACCGCCCGCTGCGCCCGTCCTTCAAGAAGGGCCTGCGCAACGAGATCCAGGTCGTCGCCACCATCATGGCGCTCAACCCCGACCACCTGTACGACGTCGTGGCGATCAACGCCGCCTCCGCGTCCACCCAGCTGGCCGGCCTGCCCTTCTCCGGCCCGATCGGCGGCGTCCGCGTCGCGCTGATCAACGGCCAGTGGGTCGCGTTCCCGACGCACACCGAGCTCGAGGACGCCGTCTTCGACATGGTCGTCGCCGGTCGCGTCCTGGAGGACGGCGACGTCGCCATCATGATGGTCGAGGCCGAGGCCACCGAGAAGACCATCCAGCTCGTCGCGGGCGGCGCCGAGGCGCCGACCGAGGAGGTCGTCGCCGCCGGTCTGGACGCCGCGAAGCCCTTCATCAAGGTGCTCTGCAAGGCCCAGGCCGACCTCGCCGCCAAGGCCGCGAAGCCGACCGGCGACTTCCCGGTCTTCCTCGACTACCAGGACGACGTCCTGGAGGCCCTGTCCGCCGCCGTCCGCCCGGAGCTCGCCTCCGCGCTGACCATCGCAGGCAAGCAGGACCGCGAGGCCGAGCTCGACCGCGTCAAGGCGCTCGCCGCCGAGAAGCTCCTCCCGGAGTTCGAAGGCCGCGAGAAGGAGATCTCCGCCGCGTACCGCTCGCTCACCAAGCAGCTGGTCCGCGAGCGCGTGATCAAGGAGAAGACCCGCATCGACGGCCGCGGCGTCACGGACATCCGTACGCTCGCCGCCGAGGTCGAGGCCATCCCGCGCGTGCACGGCTCGGCGCTGTTCGAGCGTGGCGAGACCCAGATCCTGGGCGTCACCACCCTCAACATGCTCCGCATGGAGCAGCAGCTGGACACCCTCTCCCCGGTGACCCGCAAGCGCTACATGCACAACTACAACTTCCCGCCGTACTCCGTCGGCGAGACCGGCCGCGTGGGCTCCCCCAAGCGCCGCGAGATCGGCCACGGCGCCCTCGCCGAGCGCGCCATCGTGCCGGTCCTGCCGACGCGCGAGGAGTTCCCCTACGCGATCCGTCAGGTGTCCGAGGCCCTCGGCTCCAACGGCTCGACGTCCATGGGCTCGGTCTGCGCCTCCACCATGTCGCTGCTGAACGCCGGTGTGCCGCTGAAGGCCCCCGTCGCCGGCATCGCCATGGGCCTGATCTCCCAGGAGATCAACGGCGAGACGCACTACGTCGCCCTCACCGACATCCTCGGTGCGGAGGACGCCTTCGGCGACATGGACTTCAAGGTCGCCGGCACCAAGGAGTTCGTCACCGCCCTCCAGCTCGACACCAAGCTGGACGGCATCCCGGCCTCCGTCCTGGCCGCGGCCCTCAAGCAGGCCCGCGACGCCCGTCTCCACATCCTCGACGTGATGATGGAAGCGATCGACACGCCGGACGAGATGTCCCCCAACGCCCCGCGGATCATCACCGTCAAGATCCCCGTGGACAAGATCGGCGAGGTCATCGGCCCGAAGGGCAAGATGATCAACCAGATCCAGGAGGACACCGGCGCCGAGATCACGATCGAGGACGACGGCACCATCTACATCGGCGCCCAGGTCGGCTCGCAGGCCGAGGCCGCCCGCGCCACGATCAACGGCATCGCCAACCCGACGATGCCGGAGGTCGGCGAGCGCTACCTGGGCACGGTCGTCAAGACCACGACCTTCGGTGCGTTCGTGTCGCTGCTCCCGGGCAAGGACGGTCTGCTGCACATCTCGCAGATCCGCAAGCTCGTCGGCGGCAAGCGCGTGGAGAACGTCGAGGACGTGCTCGGTGTGGGCTCCAAGGTCCAGGTCGAGATCGCCGAGATCGACTCCCGCGGCAAGCTCTCCCTGATCCCCGTGATCGAGGGCGAGGAAGCTGCCGAGGACGCGAAGGACGACTCCGACAAGTGACGTCGAGTAGCTCCCAGGCGACGGCCCGCACCTCTTCGGAGGCGCGGGCCGTCGCCCGTACCCAAACCCTGATCAAGGGTGCCGCCGGCATCGGCGTCGTCCGCAAGACCACCCTCCCGGGCGGCCTGCGCATCGTCACGGAGACCCTCCCGTCGGTCCGCTCCGCCACCTTCGGCATCTGGGCGCACGTCGGCTCCCGCGACGAGACGCCGTCCCTGAACGGCGCCACGCACTACCTGGAGCACCTCCTCTTCAAGGGGACGAACCGCAGGTCCGCGCTCGACATCTCCTCCGCGATAGACGCGGTGGGCGGCGAGATGAACGCGTTCACGGCGAAGGAGTACACGTGCTACTACGCGCGCGTGCTCGACACCGACCTGCCGCTCGCCATCGACGTCGTCTGCGACATGCTGACCGGCTCCCTCATCCGCGAGGAGGACGTCGACGTCGAGCGCGGCGCCATCCTCGAAGAGATCGCCATGACCGAGGACGACCCCGGCGACTGCGTGCACGACCTGTTCGCGCAGACGATGTTCGGGGACAACCCCCTCGGCCGGCCGGTCCTCGGCACCGTCGACACGGTCAACGCCCTCACCGCCGACCGCATCCGCCGCTTCTACAAGAAGCACTACGACCCGACCCATCTCGTCGTCGCCGCGGCCGGCAACATCGACCACCACAAGGTCGTCCGCCAGGTCCGCGCGGCCTTCGAGAAGGCGGGCGCCCTGCGCAACACGGACGCGGAGCCCATCGCCCCGCGTGACGGCAGGCGGGCACTCCGCGCCTCGGGCCGGGTCGAGCTGATCGGTCGCAAGACCGAGCAGGCGCACGTCGTGCTCGGCATGCCCGGTCTCGCCCGCACGGACGACCGGCGCTGGGCGCTCGGCGTGCTGAACACGGCCCTCGGCGGCGGCATGTCCTCCCGTCTCTTCCAGGAGGTCCGCGAGAAGCGCGGCCTGGCCTACAGCGTGTACTCGTACACCTCGGGCTTCGCCGACTGCGGACTCTTCGGCGTGTACGCGGGCTGCCGCCCGAGCCAGGTGCACGACGTGCTGAAGATCTGCCGCGACGAACTCGACCAGGTCGCCGAGCACGGTCTGTCCGACGAGGAGATCGTCCGCGCCATCGGCCAGCTCCGCGGCTCCACGGTCCTCGGCCTGGAGGACACCGGCGCGCTCATGAACCGCATCGGCAAGAGCGAGCTGTGCTGGGGCGACCAGATGTCCGTCGACGACATGCTGGCCCGGATAGCGGCCGTCACCCCGGACGAGGTCCGCGCCGTGGCCCGCGACATCCTGGGACGGCGTCCGTCGCTCTCGGTCATCGGCCCGCTCAAGGACAAGCAGGCGGCCCGGCTGCACGACGCGGTCGCCTGACCCCCTCCGACAGCCGTCAGGCCTTCGGCAACTTCGGTAAGGAAGCACACAAGATGAGCAAGCTGCGCGTGGCGGTCCTCGGCGCCAACGGCCGGATCGGCTCCGAGGCGGTACGGGCGGTCGAGGCCGCCGAGGACATGGAGCTGGTGGCCGCCCTCGGCCGCGGCGACGACCTGGAGACGCTGGCGAAGGCCGGCGCCCAGGTCGCGGTCGAACTGACCACCCCCGCCTCGGTCATGGACAACCTCGACTACTGCGTACGGCACGGCGTCCACGCCGTGGTCGGCACCACGGGCTGGACGGACGAACGCCTCGCGCAGCTGAACAGCCGGCTGGCCGCCTCCCCGGGAACGGGCGTGCTCATCGCACCCAACTTCTCCATCGGGGCCGTCCTCACCATGAAGTTCGCGCAGATCGCCGCGCCGTACTTCGAGTCCGTCGAGGTCGTCGAGCTGCACCACCCCAACAAGGTGGACGCACCCTCCGGCACCGCCACCCGCACCGCCCAGCTCATCGCCGAGGCCCGCCGCGCCGCCGGCGTCGCCCCGGCCCCGGACGCCACCGAGACGGGCCTGGACGGGGCGCGCGGCGCGGACGTGGACGGGATCCCCGTCCATGCCGTCCGGCTGCGCGGCCTGCTCGCCCACCAGGAGGTCCTGCTGGGCGGCGAGGGCGAGACCCTGACCGTCCGCCACGACTCGCTGCACCACAGCAGCTTCATGCCGGGCATCCTGCTGGGAGTCCGCCGCGTGGTGTCGACGCCCGGCCTCACCTTCGGCCTGGAACACTTCCTGGACCTGAACTGAGCCTCTGACGTCATGCGCGCGAAGATCTCCTACGCCCTCACGGCCGCCGTCCTGGTCTTCTACTTCGTCCTGGTCGGCAGCCGCGGCGTCATGCTCATCCAGTCCGGCACGCTGCTGACCGTCACCTTCGGTGCGGCGGTGCTGATCCTCCCGGTCATCGGCGTCTGGTTCCTGTGGAAGAACACCCAGTTCGTACGCCGGGCCAACGCCCTCGCCGCCGAGCTCGACGCCGAGGGCGGTCTGCCCGTCGACGAGCTGAAGCGGACCCCGAGCGGCCGGGTCGACCGCGACTCGGCGGACGAGGTGTTCGCCGTGCGCAAGGCCGAGACCGAGGCGGCGCCCCAGGACTGGCGCACCTGGTTCCGTCTCGCCGTCGCCTACCACGACGCCCGGGACACCCCACGGGCCCGCAAGGCCATGCAGCGAGCGATCAGCCTGCACGACGGCAAGCCCGTCGAGGCCGCCTGACCCGACGCATCTCTGAGCGTCCCGCCCGCGCACCCGACCACGGGAAAGGGGCCGGCCCGCACTCGCGGCGGACCGGCCCCTTCGTGCGTTCGGCGATCAGCCGTGCCGGTTCTCCGCGGCCCATGCCTCGACCGCGTCCGCCGCGCGGTCGAAGGCCTCGCCGCGCGCCAGGAAGTCCGCCCCGTGCGTGGTCAGCAGCGGCGTGCTCTCGGCGGGCCGGTCCCGTCGCGCGACCGTCAGGGCCTGCCCCTGGACCGTCCGCGGCAGCCCCAGCCAGCGCACCGGCTGCTGCACGGTGTGCACCGCCCCGACCCGCTCCCAGGGCAAGGTGCGCGTGGCGAGGAAGCCGACCTGGCGCAGCCCGCGCGCGCTCACCCACACGCCCATGCGCAGCAGCCGCAGGGCGGCGACGATCACCAGCAGCGAGCCGCCGAAGACCATGGCGGCCTCGGACACCGAACCGGTCAAGGCGATGATGACGGCCGCGAACAGCACGAACGAGGCCAGCAGCAGGGCCAGCGCCGCGATTCCCACCCGCCAGGGGCCGGGCCGGTAGGGACGCCGCCAGCGCTCACGGTCCTCGAAGGGCAGGGCGACGTCGTCCGCCGCGTCGAACGGTCGGTCGGCCGTCAGAAAAGGCAGGGGCACGACTGGTCCTCACTCGTCCATGCGTGGGCTGTGCCCGGTGAGGCTATCCGGCTGTGTCCCCGCTCACCACCATCGGGGGTCCGTGGCGGCGACGCCCGCTCGGCGTCAGCGGCCCTGGGACGCCTGTGACGGCTGAGGCTGCGAGGAGTCGACGCGCAGCGCCGGCATCCCGATGACCAGCGACCCCACCAGCCCGGCCACGATGGTGAGCCCCAACAGCCAGCGCCCGGCTATTCGGCTCACGGAGGACCGCTCGGGGGGTGGGGGAGCGACATTGCTTCGGAACCTGTCGGCCTCGGCGAGGAAGGCGAAGGGAACGGGCTCGCGCCGACGGAACATGGTGGGTACTTCCTCCTGGACTGTGTGGGACGTCGTCTACCGGTACAGACGAGCGAGTGCCCGAAAACGTGCCCCATATCGGCAGACGTCCTGGAGGGATTCCGCGGCATGCCCGTGTCCGTCCGGCCCAACGGCCCCCGTAGAGTTGGCGCCGCTCCGAAGACGCGATGGAAGGACCTCCGCACCGTGACCGACAGCTCCGCCGACGACCTCAAGCCCGGCTTCCGCAGCGACGTGACCGTCGAGCTGGTCAAGCACACCGCGTCCGACGCCGACGTGCTCTTCGCCGCCCGGGTCTCGACCGTCGGCGAGCAGTCCCTCGACGAGCTGGGCAAGGACCCCGAGCGCTCGAAGGGCCTGATCAACTATCTGATGCGGGACCGGCACGGCAGCCCCTTCGAGCACAACTCGATGACCTTCTTCATCAGCGCCCCGATCTTCGTCTTCCGCGAGTTCATGCGGCACCGCGTGGGCTGGTGCCTGCCGGGAGACGCCATGATCCGCGTCGGCACCAGCAAGAACGGCAAGGCCAAACGCATCGCGGACATTCATCGCGACTGGAAGATCGGCGTGCCCGATTCCATGGGGCGTACGCGCAAGCTGAAGTCCTGCCGGAACCTGCTGGCCGACACGGTCAACCTGGAGACCGGGTTGGCGGAGAAGGCGCCCATGGTCGACGTCTTCGAGTCCGGCGTGAAACCGATCCTCAAGGTGTCGACGACGAACGGCAAGGCTCTGCGGTGCACCGCGGATCACCGTGTATGGACTCCCGACGGCTGGGTTCGCGCCGGCGATCTGCGCGTCGGTGACCGGATCGGACGATTGGGCCGCGTAGAGGTCGGCGAGCGGGTGGGCATCCCGAAGCGCCTGCGTGAGGGCATCCAGATCTGGACCACCGAACAGCGAGCCGAGCTCGTGGCGCCCATGGACCTCTGTTACCTCTGTGAGGAGAAGTTCGAGGCGAAAGACCTGGAGCTGGATCACGTCGTCCCGGTGGACGCCGACCTGACGAAGGCACTGGACGTCGCGAACCTGCGACCGGCCTGCAAGCCGTGCCACCAGCGGAAGACCAACGGTGAAGGAGTGCCGATCGGGGCGCGCCGCCGTGCCCTGCAGAACGGTGTGCGTTGGGAGGGCGTCCTCTCCGTGGTCCCCGACGGAGAGGAGATGACATACGACATCTCCATGCCGCCGCCGCACCACAACTTCATCGCGGACGGTTTCGTCGTACACAATTCGTACAACGAGGAGTCCGGCCGCTACCGGGAGCTCCAGCCCGTCTTCTACGTCCCCGGCGAGTCCCGCAAGCTGGTGCAGGAGGGCCGTCCCGGCAAGTACGTCTTCGTCGAGGGAACCGAGGCCCAGCAGGAACTCGTCGGCCGCACCATGGAGGCCTCCTACGTTCGGGCGTACGAGGCCTACCAGGAGATGCTCGCCGCCGGCGTCGCCCGCGAGGTAGCCCGCGCGGTCCTCCCGGTCGGCCTGTTCTCGTCGATGTACGCCACTTGCAACGCCCGCTCGCTGATGCACTTCCTCGGCCTGCGCACCCAGCACGAGCTGGCCAGGGTCCCGTCCTTCCCGCAGCGGGAGATCGAGATGGTGGGCGAGAAGATGGAGGCCGAGTGGGCCAGGCTCATGCCCCTCACCTACGCGGCCTTCAACGCCAACGGGCGCGTCGCGCCGTGACGAGGACGGGTCACGGAGACGTATGTACGGATCATCCGCCCGAAGTGTCCGTATTGCGGCATTTGGAGAAGTTCATCTAGCCTGATCAAACGGACCCGGCACTGCTTGAACCCCCGAGCAGGCAGTGCCGGGTTCCATCTTTGTCATGACTTTTCGCACCCCCCGAGGGCAGACCCCGCGGTGAGCAACGAGTAGCGTGTCACCCATGGCTCCGACCTCCACTCCGCAGACCCCCTTCGGGCGGGTCCTCACCGCCATGGTCACGCCCTTCGCGGCGGACGGCGCGATCGACCTCGACGGCGCGCAGCGGCTCGCCACCCACCTGGTGGACGCAGGCAACGACGGCCTGATCGTCAACGGCACCACGGGTGAGTCGCCCACCACCAGCGACGCGGAGAAATCGGATCTGGTACGAGCCGTCGTGGAGGCCGTCGGAGACCGCGCCCACGTGGTCGCCGGAGTCGGCACCAACGACACTCACCACAGCGTCGAGCTGGCCAAGGCGGCCGAGACGACGGGCGCGCACGGCCTCCTGGTCGTCACCCCGTACTACAACAAGCCCCCGCAGGAGGGCCTGTACCGCCACTTCACGGCCGTCGCCGACGCCACCGGGCTGCCGGTCATGCTCTACGACATCCCCGGCCGCAGCGGAGTCCCGATCAGCACCGAGACGCTGGTCCGCCTCGCCGCGCACCCGCGGATCGTCGCCAACAAGGACGCCAAGGGCGACCTCGGCCGCGCCAGCTGGGCCATCGCGCGCTCCGGCCTCGCCTGGTACTCCGGCGACGACATGCTGAACCTCCCCCTGCTCTCCGTGGGCGCGGTCGGCTTCGTCTCGGTGGTCGGCCACCTCGTCACCCCGGAGCTGCGCGCCCTGGTCGAAGCGTTCACCGCCGGTGACGTCCAGAAGGCCACGGAGATCCACCAGAAGCTGCTCCCCGTCTACACGGGCATGTTCCGCACCCAGGGCGTCATGACGACGAAGGCGGCGCTCGCCCTGCAGGGCCTGCCCGCGGGGCCGCTGCGCCCGCCCATGGTCGAGTGCTCGCCGGAAGAGATCGAACAGCTCAAGATCGATCTTGCCGCGGGCGGGGTACAGCTCTGACAACAGACTTCACAACTGAATAGGCAGGCCACCGGTGCCTGCAATCCACAACGACAACTGCTTCTGCACGAACGTCACGCGCGCCACGTGCCCACCGGTACGTGGCGCGGGTGTTTGAGGAGAGTCTTTTGAGTCATCCGCATCCGCAACTCGCTGCACCCCCGAAGCTCCCCGCGGGCGGCCTCCGGGTCACCCCGCTCGGCGGGCTCGGCGAAATCGGCCGCAACATGACGGTCTTCGAGTACGGCGGCCGCCTGCTGATCGTCGACTGCGGGGTGCTGTTCCCCGAGGAGGAGCAGCCCGGCATCGACCTGATCCTGCCGGACTTCTCGTCCATCCGGGAACGCCTCGACGACATCGAGGGCATCGTCCTCACCCATGGCCACGAGGACCACATCGGCGCCGTCCCCTACCTCCTCCGCGAGAAGCCGGACATCCCGCTCATCGGCTCCAAGCTGACCCTCGCGCTGATCGAGGCCAAGCTCCAGGAGCACCGGATCCGCCCGTACACCCTCGAGGTGGCGGAGGGGCACCGTGAGCGCATCGGCCCGTTCGACTGCGAGTTCATCGCCGTCAACCACTCGATCCCGGACGCCCTCGCGGTCGCGATCCGCACGCCCGCCGGCATGGTGGTCCACACGGGCGACTTCAAGATGGACCAGCTCCCGCTGGACGGCAGGCTCACCGACCTGCACGCGTTCGCACGCCTGAGCGAGGAGGGCATCGACCTCCTTCTCTCCGACTCGACGAACGCCGAGGTACCCGGCTTCGTGCCGCCCGAGCGGGACATCTCCAACGTCCTGCGCACGGTCTTCGCCGGGGCCCGCAAGCGGATCATCGTGGCCAGCTTCGCCAGTCACGTCCACCGCATCCAGCAGATCCTCGACACGGCGCACGAGTACGGCCGCCGTGTCGCCTTCGTGGGCCGCTCGATGGTCCGCAACATGGGCATCGCCCGCGACCTCGGCTACCTGAAGGTCCCGCCGGGCCTGGTGGTGGACGTCAAGACGCTCGACGACCTCCCCGACCACGAGGTGGTCCTGGTCTGCACGGGATCGCAGGGCGAACCGATGGCGGCCCTGTCCCGCATGGCCAACCGCGACCACCAGATCCGCATCGTCCCCGGCGACACGGTGATCCTGGCGTCGTCGCTCATCCCGGGCAACGAGAACGCGGTCTACCGGGTGATCAACGGCCTGACCCGATGGGGCGCGAACGTCATTCACAAGGGCAACGCCAAGGTGCACGTCTCGGGCCACGCGTCCGCCGGCGAGCTCCTGTACTTCTACAACATCTGCCGTCCCAAGAACCTGATGCCGGTCCACGGCGAATGGCGGCACCTGCGCGCCAACGCCGAGCTGGGGGCCCTGACGGGCGTCCCGCACGACCGCATCGTGATCGCGGAGGACGGCGTGGTCGTCGACCTCGTCGAGGGCAAGGCCAAGATCGCCGGCAAGGTCCAGGCGGGCTATGTGTACGTCGACGGCCTCTCGGTCGGCGACGTGGGCGAGCCGGCCCTCAAGGACCGGAAGATCCTGGGAGACGAGGGCATCATCTCGGTCTTCGTCGTCGTGGACTCGTCCACCGGGAAGATCACCGGAGGCCCGCACATCCAGGCCCGCGGCTCGGGCATCGAGGACTCGGCCTTCTCGGCCGTCACCCCGAAGATCGCCGAGGTCCTGGAGCGCTCGGCCCAGGACGGCGTCGTAGAGCCCCACCAGCTGCAGCAGTTGATCCGCCGCACCCTGGGCAAGTGGGTCTCGGACACCTATCGCCGCAGGCCGATGATCCTCCCGGTCGTGGTGGAGGTCTGACCTCCGTACGGCTCCCCGTACGCGCGAACCCGGAGCGGGGCTCCCCGATTTGCATCGGGG
>NZ_JBEPBI010000063.1:17436-41760 GCF_040299045.1 Streptomyces sp. NPDC001027 | reverse complement strand
GGGCGCCGCCGCTTCTCCGTGTGCGTCCGCGGGCTCAGCCCAGCGGTCCCACCAGCCGGAAGGAGAAGTCCGCCCGGTTCGTCGTGTTGTAGCCCCAGGGGTCCAGGCGCAGCCCGAAGTCCTTGTGCCGCAGCGCGTAGTTGGGGTAGTTCACCGAGTGCAGCAGCACCGCGCCCCGCTCCCCCGAGTAGCCCGGGCAGAACGTGGCGTCCTGCCGGAACAGCGAGGAGCCGTCGTTGTATTCGGCGCGCAGGACGAAGTTGCGGTGGCGCAGATAGCGGCCGTCGTGCGTCGCGAACGAGATGCAGGAGCCGTCGGACAGCCCGCTGACCACGCGGAAGGTGGAGTCCTCGCGGGACTCCGAGCCGCGCGGCGCGTCGAGCTTCACCAGCGAACCGCTCACGTGCCAGTAGCGGTCCGGGTAGTTGACCGCCTGCACCGACCGCTCGTCGGAGGACGCCGGCGGGCTGGACGGCTTCCCGGGCGCGTGCGCCGAGGGGGCGGCCGAGACGCCCGGCGACGAACTGCCCTGCGGCCGGGGGGAGGAGGACGCCGACGGCGACGGCGACGCCGAGGGGGACGCGGAGGCGGCGCGATGCTTCCCCGTCGGCGTCGGCGATCCGCTGCCGGACGGCGTGGCGAAGGAGATCAGGCCGCCGGCCGTCTCGTCGTCCGACAGCGTCTGCGGCCGGCCGGCCGCGGACTTCTCGTCAACGGGCCTGTCGTTCAAGGCGATCGCGGTCACGCACGCCAGGACGGTGGCGACGGCGAGACCGCCGGCCAACCACAGGCGCCGTGTTCCGGGGGCCCGGGAGGTGTCCGGGGCCCAGCCGTTCTCCCAGGGCTGTTCCTGGGACGGCCGGGACTTGTCTACTGGCATGCGCTGTTCCTCCAGCGGCTTCCCGGCCGTAAGAGCCGGTGTGTGAACGGTGAAACAGTAGTGGAAGCTGTGGCTCGCGTTCATCCGATTGGGCGAGCGCTTTCCATAACGCTTTCGAATCTCCCGTCACTTGGGCACGAGCGGCGGTCCTCCGCCGTGCCGATGTGGGCGGATGTGCGTGCCGTTGCACGCCGTTGCGTGCGGTGGGGGCGTCCGAGGTGTACGGACGGGTGCGCACCATGTGTGCGGGGTGGACGCGTCGGCGGGGGAGGGGCTGGACGGGGGCGTCGGCGGAGAGGGGCTGGGCAAGGGGCGGCGTCGGCGGGGACGGGCGCGGCAGGGGCGGGCGCCGCACGCATGTGTACACCCGTACGCATCATTGTGTACGATCGTACACATGGGATATCTGACGCTCGCCGGCGCCATCGCCGCCGAGGTGGCCGCGACGACGGCCATGAAGTACAGCGAAGGCTTCAGCAAGCTCTGGCCGGCGCTGCTGACGGCCGCCGGCTACCTGCTGTCCTTCCTTCTCCTGGCGCAGACGCTGAAGACCGTCGGGATCGGCGCCGCCTACGCGATCTGGGCCGGGACCGGCACCGCGGCCATCGCGCTCCTCGGGCTCGTCCTGTTCGGGGAGGCCCTGACGCCCGTCAAGATCGCGGGAATACTGCTGATCGTCGGGGGAGTGGTCCTGCTGAACCTGGGCGGTGCGCACTGATGGCCCGACGCTACGACCCCGAACGGCGCCAGCGGATCATCGACGCGGCGATCCGGGTCGTCGGGGCGAAGGGGCTCGCCGGCCTGAGCCACCGCTCGGTCGCCGCCGAGGCCGACGTCCCGCTCGGCTCCACCACATACCACTTCGCCACCCTCGACGAACTGATGACCGCCGCCCTGCGGCAGGCCAGCGAGGGCTTCGCCAAGGCGGTCGCGGCGCGCGGCGGACTGACGGACGCCCGCGTCGACCTGCCGACGGAACTGGCCGGCCTGCTCGGCGCGTGGCTGGCCGGCGACCGCACCGGCGTCGAGCTGGAGTACGAGCTCTACCTGGCCGCCCTGCGCCGCCCGGCGCTGCGCCCGGTTGCCGCGGAGTGGGCCGAGGACCTCGCCGCCCTCCTCGCCCGCCGCACCGACCCCCGCACCGCGCGGGCGCTGGTCGCGCTGATGGACGGCATCTGCCTCCAGGTCCTGCTGACGGACGCCCCCTACGACGAGGAGTACACCCGGGAGGCCCTGGCCCGGCTGCTCGTCCCCGCGCGTCCGGGCGCCGCGGACCGCTGAACACCGTCCCGTCCCGTGGCGGGGCTGGTCCCTACGGGCCGCCCTGAGTCGCGGAGGGTCGGCGCGTCCGGCGCCTCGTCACCCGGCGGCGAGGTCGCGCACCGCGTCCAGGGCCGCCGCCACGCTGCCCGCGATGTCCGTGACCGGGTACTGCACATGGCGCACGACCCGTTCCCGGTCCACCACCAGGGTCAGCCGCTTCAGCCGGCTGGCCCCGGCGGCCCGGAACGTCGGCAGGCGCAGGGCACTGATCAGCGTCAGATCCGCGTCGGAGAGAAGCGGGAAGCAGAGCCGCTCCTTCTCGGCGAACGCCCGCTGCTCGTCCGGACGTTGGGTGGAGACCCCGTGCACCGCGGCGCCCGCCGCGCGGAACTCGGCCAGACGGTCGCGGTAGGTGCACGACTCCAGGGTGCAGCCGGACGTGCCGGGGATGTCGGTCCAGCCCGGCGGATAGCCGTAGGGGCGGGCGTAGGCGCCGGGAAAGCAGTAGAGGACGGTGCAGGAGGCGTCGTCGCCCACCGGATCGCGCGGGGTCCCCCGGTCGTCGATCAGCCGGAGCGCGGGAAGCCGGGCGCCCACGAGGGCGTGCACGCGCCGGGCCTCGGCGGACGCCTCCTCGGCCGTGGCCGTGGCGCTGCCGTCGCCGAGGATCCAGGCGTCGCCCCAGTCCTGGAGGGCGACCAGGACCGGCAGCAGGGCCCGGCCGCGCGGGGTGAGCCGGTACTCGTACCGCGGCGGGCGGTCCTGGTACGGCACCCGGGCGAGCACGTCCGCCTCGACCAGCAGCCGCAGCCGCTCCGTCAACACCTTGCGGGACAGGCCGAGTTCGCGCTGGAGCTCGTCGAACCGGTGCACACCGCGCGCGGTGTCCCGGACGATCAGCAGGGTCCACCAGTCCCCGACGACGTCCAGGGACTGCGCGATGGCGCAGCCGGAGTCCTCCAGACTCGTCCTGCGCGCCATGTGTCCCGCCCTCCGTCTCCGGGACCCGCTCCCGGCCTCGTCTCCGGGCCGCTCCCGGTCTCCGCGATTGCCTCCGGCCTCTCGCGGGGCCGGGGGCGGCCATGCTGGCACAGTTGGTTCCCAAGAGGAACTCAGCAGGCGGGCGGGGTTCCGCGGCCCGCCTCCTGAGACACCGCTGAGCGGGTTGGCCTCTGCGGCCCCCCGCCGGTTAGGTTGCCGTCATGACCGACACGACTGCTCCTCGCACCACCGGCGCCGCGGCCACCGGCCTCGCCACGATCGCCGCCGACGGCACTGTCCTCGACACCTGGTTCCCCGCGCCCGCGCTCGTCGCCGAGCCCGGCCCGTCCGGCACCGAGCGGCTGTCCGCCGACCAGGCCGTGGAGCTCCTCGGCGAGGCCGCGGCGAAGGCGGTCGGCCCCGACGCCCGCCGGGGCGTCGAGGTGGTCGCGGTCCGCACGGTCATCGCCTCCCTCGACGACAAGCCGCTCGACGCGCACGACGTGTACCTGCGTCTGCACCTGCTCTCCCACCGGCTGGTCAGGCCGCACGGGCAGAGCCTGGACGGCATGTTCGGCCACCTCGCCAACGTCGCCTGGACCTCGCTCGGCCCGGTCGCCGTCGACGACGTCGAGAAGGTCCGCCTGAACGCCCGCGCGGAGGGCCTGCACCTCCAGGTCACGTCCATCGACAAGTTCCCGCGCATGACGGACTACGTCGCCCCGAAGGGCGTCCGCATCGCCGACGCCGACCGGGTCCGTCTCGGCGCGCACCTCGCCGAGGGCACCACGGTCATGCACGAGGGGTTCGTCAACTTCAACGCCGGCACCCTCGGCACCTCGATGGTCGAGGGCCGCATCTCCGCGGGCGTCATCGTCGGCGACGGCTCCGACATCGGCGGCGGCGCCTCCACCATGGGCACGCTGTCCGGCGGCGGCAACGTGATCATCTCCATCGGCGAGCGCTGCCTCGTCGGCGCGGAGGCGGGCGTCGGCATCGCCCTCGGCGACGAGTGCGTCGTCGAGGCGGGCCTCTACGTCACCGCGGGCACCCGCGTCACCATGCCCGACGGCCAGATCGTGAAGGCCCGCGAGCTCTCCGGCGCCTCGAACATCCTGTTCCGCCGCAACTCGGTCACCGGCGCGGTCGAGGCCCGCCCGAACAACGCGGTCTGGGGCGGCCTGAACGAGATCCTCCACAGCCACAACTGATCACCGTCGGCCGCGACCTACGGCCGTGACGTCATCATTGAGCGCCCTTCCACGGCCCGAGAACGGCCCGGGAGGGCGCTCGCGCGTCCGGCCCACTGCGGCGGTCACGGCACGCGGTGGGCCGGTATCGGGCCGACTTCACGCTGTGGACCTACTACGGAGTCGATCGAGCCCTGCTGCGCGAGTGCCGGATCCTTGTGCTGGCGATGATCACGGCGTGGCGCTGGGATCGAGACGACCGACTCCCGAACGGACGCCGGCTCGGCGCAGAGTGGCTCGACCAGATACGAGCAGCACTCTAGGAGCCGGGAACCCACCCCGGTGTCCGCGTCGACGACGTGGTCTCACCGGCCTCGGCGGTGGGACCGCTGTGTGAGG
This sequence comes from Streptomyces sp. NPDC001027, assembly GCF_040299045.1. NCBI lineage: Bacteria > Bacillati > Actinomycetota > Actinomycetes > Kitasatosporales > Streptomycetaceae > Streptomyces > Streptomyces sp. NPDC001027. Next base: position 37,047 of record NZ_JBEPBI010000063.1, on the reverse strand, counting down.
TCGGATCGGGCGCCGCCCGCTCGGGCAGGGCTCCTTCCGTGGGCAGGGCGGCGGCGAATGCGGTCAGCGCGGTGAAGTCGTCGTCCCGCAGGCCCACGCGCGGGTCGACGTGGTGGAGCAGGGCCGGTCCGGGGTGGTGGGCGGTGACGTACGCCGAGTCGGCGGGCGACTGTTCGTCGTCGACCCAGGCGAACGGGCGGCCCGCCGCGTGCGCGACGATCGTCTCCGTCTTCCAGTGCACGCCGTCGGCCCGGTGGGCGAAGAGCACCGCGCCGAAGTCGACGTACGGCAGCTCGGGCAGGCCGATCACGGGGGCGATCCAGCGGTTGGCCTGGGCCATCCACGTCGTGGCCGAGCACAGCTCGTAGGGGAGACGGAGCAGAGCGGCGCCGTGCTCCGGGTGCAGCCACACCCGCAGGGGGCGCGGCCGGCCCACGGACGCCCTGATCGTCGTATAGCCCGCGGGTCGCCTCGTCGGCTTGGCGGCGTACGGATTCAGGGGACCGTCGACGTCCAGGTAGAGCAAGGGGCGGCTCATCACGCCACCGTACGCAACGCCGCCGCACGTCCGCCGGGGAATTACGGGCGCTCATGCGCCGGCGCCGGCGTCGGCGCCGGCCTTCGCCGGGAGCCCAGGCCGCGGTGTCGTCGGACGGGGTCAGGCCGTCAGGCGCTCGTGGGCCGCGCGCAGCCCGGCGACCGCGGCGCGGCCCGCGGGCCGCAGCGGCGGGCGGACCGGTCCGGCCGGCAGCCCCAGGACGCCGAGCAGCGCCTTGGCGGTGACGGCCCCCGGCAGACCCGACGCCATCATCGACTCCACCAGCTCCGCGGTCCCGCGCTGGAGCCGGGCTGCTTCGGCGGTGTCGCCCGCGTCGAACGCCTCCAGGACCGCGCGCATCCGCTCCGGGGCCACGTTGGCGACCGTGCTGACGTAACCGGCCGCGCCCACCGCGTACAGGGCGAGGTTGTGCTCGTCGCAGCCCGCGTAGTACGCCAACCCGGTGCGGGCGAGCACCTTCTGCGCGCCGAGGAAGTCCGCGGAGCAGTCCTTGACCGCGACGATCCTCGGGTGCTCCGCGAGCCGGATCAGCGTGTCCGGCTCGATCCGGACGCCGGTGCGGCCGGGAATGTCGTACAGCATCACGGGCAGGCCCGAGGCGTCCGCGACCTCCCGGAAGTGCGCCTCCAGGGCGTCCTGCGGAGGCAGGCTGTAGTACGGGGCGACCACCAGCACGCCGTCCGCGCCCGCCTTCTCGGCGTCCGACGTCAGCTGCGTGGTGTGCCGGGTGTCGAAGGTCCCCACTCCCGTGACGATCGACGCCCGCTCGCCCACTGCCTCCCGTACCGCCCGCACCAGTTCCGCCTTCTCCGCGTCCGAGGTCGTCGGGGACTCGCCCGTCGTGCCGGAGAGCACCAGACCGTCGCAGCCTGCGGACACCAGCCGGTCCGCCAGCCGCTGCGCGCCGTCGAGGTCGAGCCCGCCGGAGCCGGTGAAGGGGGTGACCATCGCGCAGAGCGCACGTCCGAAGGCGGGGGCGGACGCGGAAGCGGCGGCGCGAGCGGGGACGGGGTCCGGGAGGGCTGCGGTGGGAGTGGCCGGGGGGCGGGAGGGCTTCGTCATGCGAGTAGTGTCGGCGGGGTGATAGTGAAGCTCCACTTAATTTTTCTTCGAGGTACGCGTAAGTGGTGCTACGAAATGGAATCGGTGCGCCGCGCCGCCGTGGGGATCCGGCGCCGGGATGGCGGAAGGCGGCCGGGGTGACTCGGAGGCCTCGGAACCGCAGGAGGCGGCGTGCCGTGCGCCGGACCGCACCGCCACCCGCCCCGAGGTGCCTCTCCGGGGGCCGGGCCCCGTTGCCTTCCCGTCGTCGCCCTCGCCGCCGCCGCGCCTAACCGAAAATTCAAATAGCCTGGACAAAAAAAGTTTTCGGTGAGACGGTGGACGCATGCTGGACGTCACCGTGATCGAGGACCCCGAGGCCGCAGCCGTCTCCCTGGACCCCATACGGGCCCGACTGCTCGCCGAGCTGGCCGCCGGCCCCGCGTCGGCCGCGATGCTGGCCGGGAAGGTCGACCTGCCCCGGCAGAAGGTGAACTACCACCTCAAGGCGCTGGAGCGGCACGGCCTGGTCGAGCTGGCCGGCGAGCGGCGCAAGGGCAATGTCACCGAGAGGCTGATGAGGGCGACCGCGGCGTCGTACGTGATCTCGCCGCTCGCCCTGGCCCAGGTGCAGCCCGACCCGGACCGCTTCCGCGACCAGCTCTCCGCCCGATGGCTGCTGGCCCTCGGCGCCCGGCTGGTCAGGGACGTCGGTTCGCTGATCACGGGGGCCGCGAAGGCCCGCAGGCGGCTGGCGACCTTCGCCCTGGACGGCGAGGTGCGATTCGCCTCGGCGGCGGAACGGGCCGCGTTCATCCAGGAGTTGACGGCCGGCGTCGGCGCGTTGATCCGCAAGTACGACGCCCCTGACGCGGAGGGCGGCCGCGATCACCGGATCGTCGTCGCCGTGCATCCGACGGTCAAGGACCAGCAGCAGACCCCCGAACTGGACCGATAGGCAGCAGGAGCTCACCATGTCCAAGGAATTCGAGATCGTCAGCGAGTTCGAGGTCGACGCGACCCCGGAGCAGGTGTGGGAGGCGGTCACGCACGGCACCGGCGCCTACCTGTGGCCGATGGACCCGCCCGAGCCGCGGGTCGGCGGCGCCGCCGCCTTCGGTTCGACCGTCACCGCCTGGGACCCGCCGCACCACCTCACCGTCCGCAGCGAGGACGTCGGGTTCGGCGCCCAGAGCGTGAACCAGCTCGAGCACGTCATCGAGGCGCGCGACGGCGGCCGGCGGGCCTGGGTGCGCTATGTGCACAGCGGCGTCTTCACGGACGACTGGGACAACCAGTACGACGGCGCGGCGAAGCACACCGACTTCTACCTGCACACCCTGCGCGAGTACCTCACGCACTTCGCGCCCCGCCCGGTGACCTTCGCCTCGGCCGAGGGACCCGCGGCTTCTGCCACGTCCGACGCCCTCGCCGCGGTCGTCGCGGCGCTCGGCCTCTCGGCGGACGACGCCCAGGGCGCCCGGGTGACCGTGCGCGGGCCGCAGGAGTTCGACGCCGTGCTGGACTACCGCAACCCGTACTTCGTCGGACTGCGCACCGGCGCCGCCCTCATCCGTGTCTTCGGCCGCGGTCGCTGGGGCGCCCCGGTCGGCGTCAGCGTCCACGACTTCGCGACGGACGCCGACGCCGGGGCGACGGGGAAGGCGTGGCAGGACTGGCTGAACGGCGTGTTCAGCTAGGGCCTGTCGTTTGGATCACGCCGCAGACGCCGGGTGTGGCACGCGCATCTGCCGCGTCGTCGTCGGTTGCCGATGCTCCGCGTCGACGCCCTCCTCCGCCTTGCAGCCGCACGCACCACACCCCGCTCACCGGCGCCGAACAGTCCCGTTCGTCACCCGCTGCCTGATCCAAACGCCAGGCCCCAGTCCTGACCCCGCCGTCGATCACGGCTCGAAGCGCAGCACCTGCGGGTCGTGGTCGCTGATCTGGTCGTGGAACTCCGAGTTGATGTGCACGCTGTCGTACTCGAGGCCGCAGCCGCGCCGGATCGACGGGCTCACCAGGATCTGGTCCAGGACCTGCTGGTTGCCCTGGTAGTCGTAGCTGTAACGCTCGTTGCGGGGCAGCGACTTGATCGCGGACCACAGGGCGCCGTCGCTCTCGAGGATCTGCGCGGTGCCGGAGAACTCGAAGTCGTTGATGTCGCCGAGCGCGACGACGTCCGCGTTCTTCTGCACGTCGAGGATGTCCTTGACGAACGCGTTGACCAGCGTCGCCTGCTGGTGGCGCTGGACCTCCGAACTGCGGGCCACCGGCTGGTACTGCGAGGTCAGCCCCTGGTCGCCGCCCTTGGAGTTGAAGTGGTTGGCGATCACGAAGACCGTGCGGCCGCGGAAGACGAACTCGCCGGCCAGCGGCTTGCGGCTGTTCGCCCAGGCCGCGTCGGCGGGGGCGATCCGGCCGGGCGAGACGCTGAGCTGCGCCTTGCCGTGCACCTTGGACACGGCGACGGCCGTGGTGGAGTCGCCGCCCGCGCGGTCGGTGAACGAGACCCGCTGCGGGTTGAACAGGAACACCTGGCGGATGTTCCCGCCCGGCTCGCCGCCGTCCGCGTTGTTCACGGGGTCGATCGAGCGCCAGTCGTACTTCGGGCCGCCGGCGGCCACGATCGCGTCGATCAGCTTGCCGACCGTGACGTCGGCGGCGACCGTGCCGTCGTTCGTCGCGCCGTTGTCGTCCTGGATCTCCTCCAGGGACACGATGTCGGGTGACTTCAGGTTGTTCACGATCGCGGCGGCGTGCTTGTCGAAGGAGGCGTCCGACGGGTCGAGGTTCTCGACGTTGTACGTCGCGACCGCCAGCTCGTTCTTCTTCTGCTTCTGCGTCGTCTCCCGCTGCAGACCGCCGCTCTTCAGCGCGCCGATCGAGTTGGCGACGAGCGTGTAGCCGCCGAACTGGTTGTAGTCCAGCGGGCCCGCGGTGACGCCCGTGAGGGTGTCGCCCACGTTCGCGACGGGGAAGTCGGCCGTCGCGCCGAGCGACTGGATCTGCAGCCGGCCGGTGTTCTGCGACGAGTAGGAGCCGTAGAGCGTGCCGCCGCGACGGGTGGTGTTCTCCCGCGGCTTCACCGTGACCCACAGCTCGGTGAACGGGTCGGTCGCGGTGACCACGCGGGCGTCGGCGACCTGGACGTTCATGCCCTCGAGGGACTCGTAGTAGTCCAGGGCGTACGTGCCGGGCCGCAGCGTCAGACCGTTGATCGAGTTGGCCGCCGCGGTGTCACCGGCCGGGGCGTAGTCGGCCGGGACCGACCGCGCGTTCACGACGGTCGCCGCCGGGACCGCGTTGCCGCTGGACACGACCGTCACCGTCGGCTTGGTGATCTCCGTGATCGACTGGTTGCCGCCGGCCGCGCCGCCGGGCACGAACTCCGACACCGTGCCGGTGACCGTGACGGAGTCGCCGACGGCGACCTTCGGGGCGGAGCTCGTGAAGACGAAGACGCCCTCACTGGTGGCCGGGTCGGCGTCCGGGTTCGGATCCTGGATCCAGAACCCCTTGGACGAACCGTAGGTGCGCACGCCGGTGACGATTCCGGCCACACCCGTGACCGCCTTGCCGGCGTACGGCGAGATCCGGGTGGTGCCCTGGATGTCGTGAATGGCCACCGTCTCCGCGTGCGCGGGTGCGGACAGGGCGACGGTGGAGGCCGCGGAACATACGGCGGCGACGGTGAGCGCGGCGAGACGCGCGGACTTCTTGCTCGGCAACGGAATCCCTCCGGGGACGTACGTGAGCGCCGGGACGAGGGTGGAGCTGGGACAAGGGTGAAGCGGAAAGCGAGGTCAAGCAGGGACGCAGGGGCCGCGACCGGTGGGGCGGTCCGCGACGCGCGTAGAAAATACAGTGAACACATGTCCATTGGATTTCTACGCGCGTCAATCTCCTGCCTGGTCAGGCCACTTGTCAAGGTTTCGGCCATGTACGCAGCCTGACCGGGAGATGAACCGGGCGGCATGCGCCCATATCCGTCTAGGCTGAGTGGCCCAGTGCCCGCAGCGGACCGGTGGCACGAAGCGCCTAGGAGAACCAGCCGATGTCAGACAGCTCCCCCCTGCCGCCGGTGCGCCTGCACCCCGAAGCGGAGCTGGCGCGCGACGCGCTGTCCACGCCGTTGCTCTCCCGGGCCGTGTCGCTCGCCCGCTGGGCCGGCCCCGACACCCGGGTCGACGCCGGCGGCGGGCTCGTCGAGGAGCAACTGGCGTCCGCCGCCGAGATCCTGGGCCTGACCGGGGAGGACGCCGCCGCCTACGCGAGCGAGGCCTGGCGGGTCGCCGTGGACGCCGGACTCGTGGAGATCGTCGACGAGGAGGACGGCTCCGTCGCGGCCGGCGAGGAGCTGGCCCTGCTCACCGCCGGCTCCCCGCACGACGTCCTCGCCGTCTGGCTCGGCGCCCTCGAGGCCGTGCTCGCCGACGCGGCCGTGCCCGACCTCGACGAGCTGATGGACGCGATGGACGAGGGCGGCGAGATCGACTTCTCCCGGCTCGACTGGAACCCCGAGGCCGAGGCCGAGTTCCTCGACGGCGTCCTCGGCAACCTCTACCTCCTCACCGCCAGCGAGGACGGCCCCGGCGACGGCACCGTCCCGCTCCCCGCGCTCGCCGCCTCCATGCTCGTGCCCGGCGACATGGACGAGCCCACCAACGACGTACTCGAGCAGGTCTCCGACGCGATGATGCGGCTCGACGACCAGTTCCGGCTCCTGGAGCCCATCGGCCTCGTCGCCTACCGGCCCGTCGACGAAGCGCTGATGGCGGACCCCGACGAGGAGCCCGCCGCCCCGGTCGACGAGACCGACGTGTCCCGCTACGGCATGGTCCGCCTCACCCCGCTCGGCCTCTACGGCATGCGGACCCGGCTGCTGGAGGCAGGCTTCGACGCCCCGGCCGTCGGCGACCTCGCCGACAAGGGCGCCGACGCCCTCCTCGACGGCAGCGCCGGCTACGGCTCGCGCGCCGCCCTCGCCGAGACCGAGCACTGGCTGGCCCGTCGCGAACCGCTCGCCGCCGCACGGGAGCTGCTGGCCGCCGCCCGCGGCTCGGACCCCGGCGCACCGCTGCGCCGGCTGCGCTGCCAGCAGGCCCTCTCCCTGCTCGGCGGCCAGGCCGAGCCCGCCGTCCGCGAGGTCCTCGACGACGCCGAACTCGGCGGCCTGGCCCGCGTCTGGCTCAGCGAGATCGGCGCGACGGACGTGCCCGCCCCTTCCGAGGAGCTGGTCTTCTGGCTCACCGTCGACACCCTCGCCGCACAGCTCGCGGCCGAGGGCAACTCCGAGGAGCTGCAGGCTCTCGTCGAGGGACTGGCGCAGCAGCACAGCGGGTTCTTCGCGGCCGCCTGGCGCGTCGACCACCCGGCCACCCCCGACGTCCTCGAGGCGATGGGCCGCCTGCACCCGGACAAGCGCATCGCGAAGGAAGCCCGCAAGGCCGCCTTCAAGGCGCGTTCCCAGCAGGGCGGCTGACCCCGGCGCAGGGGACCTCTTTGAGCTTCCGTGGCCTGATGCGTACGGATTCATGAAAGCGGGTCCCCCGAAGCCGCCTGCCGTTCAACTCCCGTTCAGGCATGGACGGGACGGTGACGCCGAACCGAGGTCCACCCCCCCTCCCCGGCACTTCACCGTCTCAGGAGACACACCATGTCGCTCACCCGCAGGGACTTCGCCAGGCAGTCCGCGCTCACCGGCGCCGGGGTCGCGCTGGCGGGCAGCGTAGGCGCCCTCGCCAGCGCGCCGAACGCCCTCGCCGCCACGGACGCCGACCACACCGCGGACGCCGAACACGCCGCGGACGCGGCGCGCAAGCCGGCCGGCGGGCACCACGGGGTCGGCTACGGGCCGCTGCTCCCCGACCCGGACGGCCTCCTCGCGCTGCCCGCCGGGTTCAAGTACCGCGTCATCACGTACAGCGGCCGGACCAAGCTGGAGTCCGGCGAGATCACCCCGTCCAACCACGACGGCACCGCCGCCTTCTGCGGCCCGCGCGGCGCGACCCTGCTCGTCAACAACCACGAGCTGAAGGGACCGCGCTCCGGCTGGCAGCACCCCGTCCCGCTCACCGAGGGCCTGGTCTACGACCCGGCGGCGGCGGGCGGCTGCACGGTCGTCGAGGTGCGTCCCGGCGGGCACGTCGCCGAGTGGGTCGGCATCGCCGGCACCTCCACCAACTGCGCGGGCGGCACCACCCCCTGGGGCACCTGGCTCACGGGCGAGGAGACCGAGGACAAGGCCGGCCAGAACGGCATGACCAAGGACCACGGCTACGTCTTCGAGGTCGACCCCGCCGACCGCCGCGCCAACCGCGCCCCCAAGCCGATCAAGGCGTTCGGCCGCTACGCCCACGAGGCCGTCGTCATCGACCCCCGGCGCGGCCACGCGTACCTCACCGAGGACGCCTCGGGACCCAACGGCCTGTTCTTCCGCTGGACCCCGCCGGCCGGCTTCCACCACGGCCGCGGCAGGCTGCGCACCCTCGCCGACGACGCGGGCGTCCTGCAGGCCTTCAAGTGCTTCGACTCGAACGGCAAGTTCGTCGACGACCTCTCGCGCGCCACCAGGATCGGCACGGTGTACGGCGTCGACTGGGTCGACGTCCCCGACCGCGACGCCCGCACGACGCCCGTCCGCAAGCAGTTCACCGCCGGCCAGGTCACCCGCGCCCGCAAGCTCGAGGGCATGTGGTGGGCCGACGGCGGCACGTACGTCGTCTCCTCCTACGCCCGTGACGAGAGCCCCGTGCAGCACGACGGCGCCGTGTGGTTCTACGACCCCAAGCGCCGCACGCTGACCCTGAAGGTGCTGCTCGGGGTGAACCCCGACCCGTCCGTCGACGGCGCCTTCGACGGCCCCGACAACATCACCGTCTCCCCGTACGGCGGTCTCGTCATCGCCGAGGACGGCGAGGGCGTCCAGCACCTCTTCGGGGCCACCGACAGCGGCCGCACCTACCCCATCGCCCGCAACGAGCTGAACATCGGCACCGAGGACGCCCCGGAGTACAGCGAGTTCACCGGCGTCACCTTCTCGCCCGACGGCCACACGCTGTACGCCAACATCCAGACGCCCGGCATCATGCTGGCGATCACCGGACCGTGGAAGCGCCACAAGCGGTAAACGGTGAACGGCGTTTAATTCGCTCGCCCGACCCGCGGCCGTCCTCCTAAAGTGATGCACGTCCAGGTGCGAAGGCAGGACCTACTTCCACTCATAATGGGGAGGCCGCGGGTTCGAATCCCGCCGCCGGCACGACATGCCGGTGTAGCTCAGGGGGCAGAGCACCTTGTCGGTTCCGCCGGCCTCGATCTCTGGACACCACAACTTCACAGCACCTTCCGGTGCGCGGGCTGCGGCTACTTCTCTCCAACAGAAACCGATGCCGCCGCCGAACTGATCTCGGGAGGAGCAGCATGAGGTGGGTGCCCGGTGCGCAGGCAACGGTTACTTCATTGGATCGGACGGTCGCGGGTTCGAGTCCCGTCATCGACTTCGGGTCGGTGTAGCTCAGTCGGTAGAGCATCTGGCTAAGTCCGTCGCCGACCCCTGATCTCGGGCACCTTCCCTTTGCTGCGCCACCCCGGAATACGAGTCGCCGACCGGCGGACTCGACGAATATCGAATTCGGGGGAATTCACCATGGCGCGTTTCAATGTCCGTGCCCGAAAGGCGCAGCCCACCTCGCCCGTGACCACCACCGGCCGGGTGCTGCACACCCACCAGGGCGGCCGCGGCCACGAGCGGGACGCCCGCTCCGAGCTCTTCCTGCTGGCGGTGGCCAACTTCGTCTCCCAGCAGACCTTCTACGAGGACGGCGCGACCCGCGACGACCGCTTCGCGAAGCTGGTGCGCGAGCTCGCCGTCAGCGACCCGGACTGGACGGCCGGCCTGCTCGGCTGGCTGCGCGGCGAGGGCAACCTCCGCACCGCGGCGCTCGTCGGCGCCGCCGAGTACGTCCACGCGCGGCTGGCGGCGGGCGCCACCGGCGGCCCGTCCAACCGTCAGGTCGTGGACTGCGTCCTGCGGCGGCCCGACGAGCCCGGCGAGCTGCTCGCTTACTGGACGGCGACGTACGGCCGCAACATCCCCAAGCCCGTCAAGCGCGGGGTCGCCGACGCCGTGCGACGGCTCTACCACGCCAAGTCGCTGCTGAAGTACGACACGGCGTCCAAGGGCTACCGCTTCGGCGACATCCTGAACCTGGTGCACGCCGCACCGGATCCGGCCAAGCCGTGGCAGGGCGACCTGTTCCAGTACGCCCTCGACCGCCGGCACCACCCGGACACGGCCGCGGTGCCGAAGTCGCTGCCGCTCCTCGCGGCGCACCGCGACCTGATGGCGCTGCGTCCCGCCAAGCGGCGCAGGGTCGTCACGGGGGCGGGCGGCGCGCAGCGGCTGGCCGAGGCGGGCATGACCTGGGAGGCGCTCGCGGGCTGGCTGCAGGGACCGATGGACAAGGCGGCCTGGGAGGCGGTCATTCCGTCCATGGGGGCGATGGCGCTGGTCCGCAACCTGCGCAACTTCGACGAGGCGGGAGTCTCCGACGAGGTCGCCGCCCAGGTGGCGGCGAGGATCAGCGACCCGGCGGAGGTCGCGCGCTCGCGGCAGTTCCCGTTCCGGTATCTCGCCGCGTACCAGCACGCGCCCTCGCTGCGCTGGGCGTACCCGCTGGAGCGGGCGCTCGGCCACTCGCTGGCCAACGTGCCCGCGCTGCCCGGGCGCACCTTGGTGCTCGTCGACCGCTCGGGCTCGATGTTCTACTCGCGGCTGTCGGAGCGCTCGGAGCTCAACCGGGCCGACGCGGCGGCGGTCTTCGGCACGGCCCTCGCCCTGCGGGCGGCCGACGCGGACCTCGTCGAGTTCGGCAGCACAAGCAACGCCATCACGTTCCGTAAGGGGGAGTCTGTGTTGAAGATTCTGGAGCGTTTCGGGGACCTCGGCGGTACGGACACCACCGAGGCCGTGCGCCGGCACTACCGGGGGCACGACCGGGTGCTGCTCGTCACCGACGAGCAGTACGCCTTCAGCCGCCACGGCGGCCCGACCGACCAGGTCCCGGCGCACGTGCCGGTCTACACCTGGAACCTGGCCGGATACCGGGCGGGCCACGGCCCGTCGGGCGCGGCGAAGCGGCACACCTTCGGCGGGCTGTCGGACGCGGCCTTCCGGATGGTGCCTCTGCTGGAGGCCGCCGACGACACGAAGTGGCCGTGGGCGGCCTGAGCCCCGCGGTCGAGCGGCCCGCGCCTTCGTCGAAGGCGCGGGCCGCCTGTCTTTCGCCCCCGGCCCTTGTCGCGCGGCGAACTGATATCTAACATTTCAGTTCATGGAGACTGTGCCGCGCACTCTGCTCAGGGACCGCGCCTACGCGGCGATCCGTGACGCCATCGTGGCCGGGGCCATCGCGCCCGGCGCGGTGGTGCGCGACGCCGATCTCGCGCAGCGGCTCGGACTGTCCCGCGCCCCGGTGCGCGAGGCGTTCGCGCGGCTGGTCGACGAGGGGCTGCTGGAGAGCAAGCCGCAGAGCTACACCCGCGTCACGCCCGTCGTCGCCTCCGACGTGCGCGACGCGGCGGCCGTGGTCGGCGCCATGCACGAGCTGGTCGCCCGGATCGCGGTGCCCCGGCTGTTCGCGGCGGACGTGGAGGGGATGCGCGCCGCCAACGAGCGCTTCGCCGCGGCTGTGCACGCGGGCGACGTGGACGCGGCCCTGCGCGCCGACGACGAGCTGCACGACGTCCTGGTGCGCGCCGCCGGCAACCGGGCGGCCGCCGCCACCGTCGCCCGTTACACCCCCCTCATCCGGCGGCTGGAGCGACGCCGCTTCGGCGAGGGCGGCACGTGCCGCTCGGCAGGACTGCACGGACGGCTGATCGGGGCGTGCGCCGTCGGCGACGTGGACGAGGCGGTCCGGGTCACGGCGGAGATCTGGCGCACCCTCGCGGACCTCGCCGACACGGAGGACGCCCCGGGCGCCGAGGACAGCGAGGACGCCGACGGCATCGACCAGGGCGACGACTCCGACGCCGACCACGGCATCGGCGTCGGCCATGGCATCGGCGTCGGCCATGACCCCCACGCCGACCGTGACATCGCCGTCGGCGAGGACCGCGCCGACTGATCACGCGAGGCGCTCGAGCGACCGCGCATCGACCGATCGCTCCGGTATCGCCCATCGCGCCCATCGCGCCGATGGGCCGCGCGGACCGGTCACCCCGACCGACGGCCACGACCGACAGCCCCGACCCACCCCTGCTCCCGGAGGCACCGTGTCCCTCTCCTCGTACGAGCGTTACCCCCTCCTCTTCGGCCCCTCGCCCGTCCATCCGATGGAACGCCTCACCGCCCACCTCGGCGGAGCCGCCCTGTGGGCCAAGCGCGAGGACTGCAACTCCGGGATCGCGTACGGCGGGAACAAGACCCGCAAGCTGGAGTACCTGGTCGCCGACGCCCTCGCGCAGGGCTGCGACACGCTCGTCTCGATCGGCGGCGTGCAGTCCAACCACACCCGCCAGGTCGCGGCCTGCGCCGCCCGCGCCGGGATGAAGTGCGTGCTGGTGCAGGAGAGCTGGGTCGAGTGGCCGGACTCCGTCTACGACAAGGTCGGCAACATCCTGATCAGCCGGCTCGCCGGCGCCGACGTCCGTCTGGTGCGGGCCGGGTTCGGGATCGGCTTCAAGGAGAGCTGGGAGCAGGCACTCCAGGAGGTCGAGGACTCGGGCGGCAAGCCGTACGCCGTACCCGCCGGCGCCTCCGACCATCCGCTCGGCGGCCTGGGCTTCGCGAACTGGGCCCACGAGGTCGCCGAACAGGAACGGGAGCTGGGCGTCTTCTTCGACACCGTGATCGTGTGCTCGGTGACCGGGTCCACCCAGGCGGGCATGGTCGCCGGGTTCGCCGCGCTGGAGGAGGCGGGCGGCCGTCCCCGGCGCGTCCTCGGGATCGACGCCTCGGCCGACCCCGCCAGGACCCGGGAGCAGATCGCCCGCATCGCGCAGCGCACCGGCCGGCTGATCGGAGTGCGGCGCGAGCTGACCGCCCGGGACGTCGAGCTCGACGAGCGGTACCACGCCGGCGTGTACGGCGTCCCGGACGAGACGACGCTGGCCGCGATGCGGCTCGCCGCACGGACCGAGGGCATGGTCACCGACCCCGTCTACGAGGGGAAGTCGATGGCCGGACTCGTCGACCTGGTGGGCCGCGGCGAGATCGGCCCCGACGCGACCGTGCTGTACGCGCACCTCGGCGGGCAACCCGCCCTGAACGCCTACAGCGCCCTGTTCTGACCGCTCGCGGCCGGTGTCTGGTGCCGACGCGGCCCGTTAGGGTGCGAAGGGAGTCCCCGGTGCGCGAGGAGTATGTGGATGCCGCAGGTCAGGCCCATGCGTGCGGACGCCCGCCGTAACTACGAGCGCCTGCTGAAGGCGGCTGCGGAGGCCTTCGCCGAGCATGGGGAGGGGGCCTCCCTCGACGACATCGCCCGGCGGGCGGGCGTCGGGTCCGGCACCCTGTACCGGCATTTCCCCACCCGGCAGGCCCTGCTGGAGGCCGCCTACCTCGACCGCCTCGACGCGCTCGCGGCCCGCGCCGACGAGTTGGCCGCCCGGCTTCCCGCCGGCGAGGCGCTGGTGGAGTGGCTCAACGAACTGTGCGTCGGGGCGCTCGAGGTGCGCGGCATGAAGTCGCTGCTGGGGTCCGCCGTGACGGACGGGGGCGCGGCGGCGGTCAGCGCGTGCGGCGCGCCCATGAAGGAGGCGGCGGCCCGGCTGGTGGCGGCGGCCCAGCGGGAGGGGTCCCTGCGGGCGGACGTCGGCCCGATCGACGTGCTGCGGCTCGCCCACGGGCTGGCCACGGCGTCGGAGCTGGCGAGCCGGGACGGGAGCGCCGTCCGCCGGTATGTGTCGCTGCTGACGGAAGGGCTGCGGCCCGCGCGGTGACGGCGGCGGGCGCCCCCGTGGTGGCGGGCGCCCCGTGCCGCACGACTGCTCGGCGAGCTCCGGGTCAGAGGGCCTCGGCGCCCGGCTTGACCATGTTGCGCACGGTCCGCGCCTTCACGAAGCTGCCGATCGCCGTCATCTCCCACTCGCCGGAGTACTGCCGGATCAGCTTGGTCATCAGCACGCCGGTCTGCGCTTCGGCGCCGGTGAGGTCGAAGCGGGCGAGCTCCTCGCCGCTGGAGGCGTCGAGCAGACGGCAGTAGGCCTTGGCCACCTCGGTGAACTTCTGCCCGGAGAACGAGTTCACCGTGAACACCAGCCCGCTGACCTCCTGGGGCAGCCGACCGAGGTCGACGACGATCACCTCGTCGTCGCCGCCGCCCTCGCCGGTGAGGTTGTCCCCGGAGTGCTTGATCGCGCCGTTGAGGATGGAGAGCTTGCCGAAGTAGCAGCTGTCGATGTGGTTGCGCTGCGGGCCGTAGGCGATGACCGAGGCGTCCAGGTCGATGTCCTTGCCGCGGAACGCGGGCTCCCAGCCGAGGCCCATCTTGACCTGTGTGAGCAGCGGGCGGCCGCCCTTGACGAGGGAGACCGTCTGGTTCTTCTGGAGGCTGACGCGCCCCTTGTCCAGGTTGATCTTCCCGGTGCCGGGCGCCGGCGGGGGCGGGGCCTGCGGCATCGGCGGGGCGGCGGGAGCCACGGGGGCGGCGGGCGTCATGGCGGGCGCCGGCGGCGCCTGTGCGGCGGCCGGGGCCGCCGGTTCCTCCACCGTCACGCCGAAGTCGGTCGCGATGCCGGCCAGGCCGTCGGCGTATCCCTGGCCGACCGCGCGGGCCTTCCAGGCGCCGTTGCGCAGGTAGATCTCGACGACGACCAGCGCGGTCTCCGTGCCGAGCCGCGGGGGAGTGAAGGTGGCGAGCACGCCGCCGTCGTCCGCGCTGCGGATCGTGGCCGTCGGTTCGATGCCCTGGAACGTCTGCCCCGCGGCGTCCGGGCTCGCGGTGACCACGATCTTCTCGATGCCCGGCGGGACGGCGGCGGTGTCGACCACGATGGCGTCGGGGGAGGCGCCGCCGCCCGAGCGGTAGGTCACCCCCGGGCCCGCGGGCTGGTTGTAGAAGATGAAGTCGTCGTCGGAGCGCACCTTGCCGTCGGCGGTGAGCAGCAGGCCCGAAACGTCGAGCCGCACCGGGGCGGCGACGTCCACCGCCACGCGCGCGGTGGGGAGAGGGATGTTCGAGCCGGGGGTCATAGCTGTCATATCCGGTGAACGACCGAGCCCACTTTGCCGTTCCCTTACCTGAGCACTCCTCCCGCCGTCAGTACGGCCAGATGGGCGGGTCGCTGACGAAGTGGCCGCCGAGACAGGCGTGCGCGATGTTCTCCGGGTCCAGTTCGCCCTGTTCGGCGATCAGCTTCTCGGCGTACGGCTCGGAGTCGTCCTGCGGCTCGTAGCCGAGCGCCCGCGCGGCGCCGAGGTCCCACCACAGCCGGGTGTTGGCCGAGGACCCGTACACGACGGTGTGGCCGACGTCCTCGGCGGTCAGGGCCGCGTGGAAGAGGCGGGCGCCGTCGGCCGGGCTCATCCACACCGAGAGCATGCGCACGCTCGTCGGTTCGGCGAAGCAGGAGCCGATGCGCACCGACACGCTCTCCAGGCCGTGTTTGTCCCAGTAGAGCTGGGCGAGGTCCTCGCCGAAGGACTTGGACAGGCCGTAGAAGGTGTCGGGGCGGTGCGGGGTGTCGACGGGGATCAGGGGGTCGTCGCCCTGAGGGCGCGGGGTGAAGCCGACGGCGTGGTTGGAGGATGCGAAGACGATCCGCTGCACGCCTTCCTCGCGGGCGGCCTCGTACAGGTGGTAGGTGCCCTCGATGTTCGCCTTGAGGATCTTCTCGAAGGGGGCTTCCAGGGAGATGCCCGCGAGGTGGATGATCGCTTCGACGCCTCGTACGGCCTCGCGGACCGCGTCCTTGTCGGCCAGGTCGGCGACGATCGACCCGGGCTCGCCGTCGACCGGGCGCAGGTCGAGCAGGCGCAGTCGGTAGCCGTAGGCGGGCAGCAGGTCCCGCATCAGGGTGCCGAGGCCGCCGGCGGCGCCGGTGAGCAGGACGGTGCGGGGAGCGGGCATCCTCGGGTCTCCTTGGCGTCTGCGGGCCGCATGCATGGACGGTATTCACATGCGTGGACACGCTAAGGATCTTTCGCGCTTGGCGTCAAGTGTGCCGCGGACCAGGCGGTTGCGCCTTGCGTGCGGGGGCGTCGGGCTTGACCCGGCAGGAAAGGGCTTCATAGGCTGAGCGCGTTCAGAAATGTGGACATCGGTCAGAGGAATGCACGTGTCGTCCCAGGGAGTGCCGTGACGCCAGCCCCGCTCGCCGCCCGCCTCCGCGCCGCCTGTGGACCGTTGTTCTTCCCCGTCACCGCGTACGGCTCCGACGGCTCGCTCGACCTCGACGTCTACCGTGCGCACGTCCGCCGGGGCGTCGAGGCCGGCGCCGGGGCCGTCTTCGCGTGCTGCGGGACCGGGGAGTTCCACGCGCTGACGCCGCAGGAGTTCGAGTCGGCGGTGCGGGCGGCCGTGGACGAGACCGCCGGCCGGGTCCCCGTCGTCGCGGGCGCCGGTTACGGGACCGCCCTCGCCGTGCACTACGCCCGCCGGGCGCGGGCGGCCGGCGCGGACGGCCTGCTGGCGCTGCCGCCCTACCTCGTCGTCGCGGCCCAGGAGGGGCTGCTGCGCCACTACCGCGAGGTGGCGGCGGCGACCGACCTGCCGGTGATCGTGTACCAGCGCGACAACGCCGTCTTCACCCCGGCGACGGTCGTCGGACTCGCGCGCACCGAGGGCATCGTGGGCCTCAAGGACGGCCTCGGCGATCTCGACCTCATGCAGCGGATCATCAGCGCCGTGCGCACCGAGACCCCCGGCGACTTCCTCTGCTTCAACGGCCTGCCGACCGCCGAGCAGACCCAGCTCGCCTACCGCTCCCTGGGCGTCGACCTCTACTCCTCGGCCGTGTTCTGCTTCGCGCCCGAGATCGCCGTGGCCTTCCACCGGGCGCTCGCCGACGGCGACGACGCCACGGTCCGCCGTCTGCTCGACGGGTTCTACCGGCCCTTCGTCGAACTGCGCGCCCAGGCCCCCGGGTACGCCGTCTCCCTCGTCAAGGCCGGAGTGCGGCTGCGCGGCCTCGAGGTCGGGGAGGTCCGTCCGCCGCTGCACGAGCCCGGCCAGGACCACGTCAAACAGCTCGCCCAGGTGATCGAGCGCGGCTACGCGCTGCTGGAGGAGGAGACCGAGTGAAGGCGTCGACGTTCGTCTATCCCTGGGACGTCATCGGCGACCCCGGGGCGCCCGGCCGGATCGCCGGGCTCGGCGTGGAACAGGTGACCCTCGCCGCCGCCTACCACTCCACCCGCGCCCTCACCCCGCGCCACCCCCGGCGCCGCGTCGTCACCGCCGAGCACGCGGCCGTGCTGTATCCGCCCGGCGACCGCTGGGCGGGCCGCGCCCTGCGCCCGTACCCGGCCGGCGACTGGGCGCCCGGCGACGCCTTCGGAGAGGCCGCCCGGGCGCTTGCGGACGCCGGCCTCGACGTCCACGCCTGGGTGGTGCTGGCGCACAACTCCCGGCTGGGCGCCGAGCATCCGGACACCTCGGTCGTCAACGCCTACGGCGACCGCTACCCCTGGGCGCCCTGCATCGCCCAGCCCGACACGCGCGCGTACCTCGTCGACCTCGCCGCCGAGGCGGCCGTGCGCCCCGGCGCGAACGGCGTCGAACTGGAATCCCTCGGCTGGTACGGCCTCCAGCATCTGCACGCCCACGACAAGACCGGCGGCGTCGGACTCGGGGACGCCGGCCAGTACCTGATGGCGCTCTGCTTCTGCCCCTCCTGCCGGGCCGGCTACGCCGAGCAGGGCCTGGACGCCGACGCGCTGGCCGCCGCCGTACGGGACGCGCTGGAGCCGCTGTGGCGCGGCGAGGCGGACGACGCGCAGGACTGGGCGGGCGTCGAGAAGCTGCTCGGCGAGCAGACGGCGGCCGCCACGCGCGCGTGGCGCGACGACAGGGCCCGCACTCTCCAGGAGGCGGCGGTGCGCGCGGTGCGGGCGGCCGCGCCCGACGGCTTCCAGGTCCTGCTGCACGCCGACCCCGTGACCCATCACGTGGGCGCCAACCCGGGCGTCGACCCGGCGCACATCCTGTCCGTGGCGGACGGCGTGGTGGTGCCCTGCGCGGGCGGGCCCGGCCTGCTGACGCCGTTCGCCGGGCACCGCCGTGAGGGCACGGTCCTCGCCGCCAACCTCGGAGTCGTCTCCGGCATGGGCGGCAGTCCGGGCACGCTCGCGGCGGACGCGGCGCGGGCGGAGGAGCTCGGCGCGACGGAGATCCGGCTGTATCACGCGGGACTCGCGTCGGACGGGGACCTGGAGTCCGTGCGCGCGGCGCTGGCCGCCCGCTGAGCGCCGCCGCGGAACAGCGGCGCCACGGTCGCCAGCCGCACCAGCCCGAGCGCGACGAGCAGCGGCTGGTACGGCAGGAGTTCCACCAGGGCGGCCCCCAGCGCGAGGCCGAGCGCGTTGGGCGCGTACATCAGGGTGCCGGCCGTGGCGGCGACCCGGCCCAGCAGCGCGTCCGGGGTCTCCCGCTGGACGGCCGTCAGCGCGGCGATCAGCACGCAGGGCAGCCCCGCCCCGATCGCCGCCGCGCACACCAGGGCCACCGCGTCCGACGGCGCCGCGCGCACCGCGACCGCGACGGCCGTCAGGGCGATCCCGCACGCGGCGAACCGGCGCTCCCCGAACCGCCGCAGCGCGGGCCCCGACAGCAGGCCCACCACCGCTGACCCGGCCCCCTGCACGGCGTAGAGCGCGCCGGCGTACGCGGGCGGGCGGCCGAGGCCCTCGACCACGGCGTAGAGCAGCGCGCCGTTGAGGCCCGCGCACAGCATCGTCGTGCCGCCCGCCACCACCAGCGGGCGCAGCGACGGATGCCTCCACAGGAAGCGGACCCCCTCGGCCGTACCGCCCCGCAGGCCGCGCCCGCCCGTCCGCGGGGGCCCCTCGTGGAGCCGCACGCACGCGTAGAGCCCGGCCGCGCACACGAAACTGGCCGCGTCGAGCAGCGCCACGGCGGGACCGCCGTAGGCCGCGTAGATTCCCGCCCCCGCCAGCGGGGCCACCAGCTTCATGCCCTCCGTCGTCGTGGTGCGCAGCCCGTTGAAGTCGCCGAGCAGCCCCGCGGGGACTACGGCGGCGACGAGCGCGGACTCGGCCGCGTCGGCCACGACGGCGGCGGCCCCGTACCCGAGCAGCACCGCGAACAGCAGCCACAGCCGCCCGGGGGCGCCGACGACGAGGAGCACCGGCAGCACGGCCGCCGGGCCCAGGTTCACGGCGAGGAGCAGCGGCCGCCGGCGGACCCGGTCGACGAGGGTGCCGAGCAGCGGGCCGGCCAGGGTCGGCGCCCACAGCGCCAGCACGGACAGCGCCGCCAGCCCGTTCGAACCGGTGAGGTCCTTGACCCACACGCCGGCCGCCAGCCACAGCGCGGAGGTGCCGAAGCCGGAGACCACCGACGCCGTCAGAAAGATCGCCGCGCCGCGGTCCCGCAGGACGCGCACCACGGACCAGTTCTTCGTCATGCCTGGTCATCGTGGGCCTAAGGCGCCCTGCGACGCATCGGGCACGTGCCCTATCCGCGGCCGGTCCCGTGCCGGTCCCGTGCCGGTCCCGTGCCGGTCCCGCGGCCGGTCCCGCGCGGGTCCCGCGGCCGGTCCCGCGGCCGGTCCCGCGCGGGTCCCGCGGCCGGTCCCGCGCGGGTCCCGCGCCGGTCCCGCGGCCGGTCCGTGCCGGTCCCCTGTCGGTCTCGTGCCCGTCCCGTGCCGTCCCGGTCCGTCCTGTGCCCGTCCCGGTCCGTGCCGTCCCGCCGTCCCGCGCCGGTCTCGTGCCCGGTCCCCTGTCGGTCCCGCGCCGGTCTCGTGCCCGGTCCCCTGTCGGTCCCGCGCCGGTCTCGTGCCCGGTCCCCTGTCGGTCCCGCGCCGGTCTCGTGCCCGGTCCC
>NZ_JBEPBI010000063.1:0-17337 GCF_040299045.1 Streptomyces sp. NPDC001027 | reverse complement strand
CCTGTCGGTCCCGCGCCGGTCCCGCGCCCGGTTCCCTGTCGGTCCCGTGCCCGTCCCGTGCCGTCCCGGTCCGTCCTGTGCCCGTCCCGGTCCGTGCCGTCCCGCCGTCCCGCGCCGGTCTCGTGCCCGGTCTCGTGCCCGGTCCCGCGCCGGTCTCGTGCCCGGTCTCGTGCCCGGTCCCGCGCCGGTCCCGTGCTCGGTCCCCTGTCGGTCCCGCGCCGGTCCGTGGCCCGCACAGGGCCCCGGGACGGACCGTCGACCACGGACCGGGGGCCGGGAGTCGGGTGGCGCGCCGATGAGTTCTCGCGGCGCGGCCGGTCCACCCCGTATGACCGACACGACCATCACCTTCGACCTCGGCCCGCAGGCCGCCGTCGTGGCACGCCTCGCCGAGGCGGTCCGCGACGACCGGCTCGACGACGGGACGCCCTGCCCCGGCTTCGCCGTGCGCCACCTGCTGGGGCACCTGACCGGCCTCGCCGTGGCCTTCCGCGACGCCGCCCGGGGAGACCTCGGCCCCACCACCGACACCCCGCCGGACGCCGCCGTGCCCGACGTCGGCCCCGGCTGGCGCGAGGAGCTGGCCAAGGCGCTCGACGCCCTCGCCGAGGCCTGGCGCGACCCGGCGGCCTGGACCGGCATGACCCGGGCCGGCGGCGTGGACCTGCCCGGCGCGGTCGCGGCCGCCGTCGCCGCCGACGAGCTGGTGATCCACGGCTGGGACCTGGCCCGGGCCACCGGCCAGGCGTACGAGCCCGACCCCGCGGCGCTCGCGGCGGCGCACGCCTTCCTCGCCGGCGCGGTCGACCCCGTCACCGGGAACGGGGTCTTCGGACCCGTCGTCCCCGTCCCGGACGAAGCGCCCCTGCTCGACCGGGCGCTGGGACTCAGCGGACGCGATCCGGGAGGGCCGCGCCGGGCGTAGACGCGGACGTCAGGTTGCCGTAGACGAACGTATTCGGGGGGCGTCGGACGAGGGCGAAACGTACGCTCGCGACCATGCCCCTCAGTCTCACCGTCCTCGGCACCGCGTCTCCGCACCCGGCTCCGGGCCGCCCCTGCTCCGGTTACCTGCTGCGCGGAGCGGGGGCGGAGGTATGGGTGGACGCCGGGCCAGGCACGTTCGCCGAGTTGCAGCGGCACACGGATCCCGAGCGACTCACGGCGATCTGGATCTCCCATCTGCACGTCGACCACAGCGCCGATCTCCTCGCCGCCGCCTATGCGTTCGCCTTCGGCGGGATGACCCCGCCGGCCCCGATCCCGGTGTACGCGCCGCTCGACTGCGCCCGGCGCGTCGCGGGCTTCCTCGGCCGGTCGGACGTGCGGTTCCTCAGCGACTTCCTTGACTTCAGGGCCCTGTTCGACGGGCACACCGTGCGGCACTGGAACCTGCGGCTCACCTCCCGCGCGATGGCCCACGGCGCCGAGGCGTACGGCCTGCGCGTCGAGTGTCAGGGGAGTGTGCTCGCCTACTCCGGGGACACCGGCCCGTGCGAGGCGCTCACCGAACTCGCCAGCGGCGCGGACCTGTTCCTGTGCGAGGCGGACATCGACGGTCATCGCGAAGGCGAACAGGACGAGCAGGTCCATCTCACGCCGGAGGACGCCGGGGACGCGGCCCGCAAGGCGGGGGTGCGCGAGCTGTACATCACCCATGTCGGTCCCACGCTCACCCGCAAGGCGGCGACCGACCGGGCGGCCGTCGCGTTCGGCGGACCCGCCCGCACCGCGCGCGAGGGCGAGACCATCCCGCTCTAGGGCGAAACGCGTCCCAGGGCGCGAAAACCCCGGTGCGTTCCCTTCCGACACTTCCTTGTCAGAAGCATTGACGAAACACAGAGGCGCTTCTACCTTCAACGCGTCGTACTTCGTACGTCATATATGAGACGCGATACGCGAGATCAGATACGCGACACCGAGAGGCGCGCATGACCTCTGTGCCCACGCCGATCCCGTCCCGCACGCAGTTCGTGCTGGAGGAGATCAAACGCCGCATCCTCACCGGGCGCCTGACGCCCGGTCAGGCCCTGGTCGAAACCGAGCTCGCCGCGCAGTTCGGGGTGTCCAAGACCCCGGTGCGCGAGGCCCTCAAGACCCTGGCCGGCACCGGACTGGTCGTCATGAGCCAGTACAAGGGCGTCACGGTGCGCATGGTGGACGCGGACATGGCGCGCGAGGTGTACGACGTCCGCCTGCTCCTCGAACCCGAGGCGCTCAGGCGGGCCGTGCGCCGGGGCGCCTCCCTGGACGCCGCGCGCTCCGCGCTGACCAGGGCGGACGAGGCGGCCGACACCGCTGAACGGTCCCTCGCCAACCGGGAGTTCCACCGCGCCCTGTACCTGCCCTGCGGGAATCCGCTGCTCGGCCGGATGCTCGACGAGGTCCGCGACCAGGCGGCCCTGGTCTCCGCCGTCGCCTGGGCCGCCTCGCCCTCCTGGGAGCGGGAGGCCGGCGAGCACCGCGAGATCCTCCGGCTCGCCCTGGACGGCGACGCCGACGGCGCGGCCCGCGCCCTGCACGCCCACATCGCCTCCTTCGTGCACCGGGCGTTCCCCGAGACCGCCGACACGGACCAGTCACCCGAACAGGAAGGCCGGGAATGAGCAGCGTGGCGTTCGAGACGCAGCGTGCGGCCCTCGCCGACGTGGTGGCCATCCCGGTGACCCCGTTCGCCGAGGACGGCTCCGTCGACCGGGACGCCCACCGGGCCCTGGTGCGCAGACTGCTCGACGGCGGCATCACCACCCTCACCCCGAACGGGAACACCGGCGAGTTCTACGCCCTCGCCCCCGAGGAGCGCCGGCTGGTCCTCGAGCTGACCGCCGACGAGGCGGGCGGACGGGCGGTGATCCTGGCCGGCGTCGGCCACGATGTGCCGACCGCCGTGGCCACCGCCCGGCACGCCCGGGAACTGGGCGCGCAGATGGTGATGGTCCACCAGCCGGTCCACCCCTATGTCTCGCAGAGCGGCTGGGTCGACTACCACCGGGAGATCGCGCAGGCGGTGCCGGAGCTGGGCGTCGTCCCCTACATCCGCAACGCGCAGCTGCACGGCGAACGCCTCGCCGAGCTCGCCGACTCCTGCCCGAACGTCATCGGCGTCAAGTACGCCGTGCCGGACGCCGCACGGTTCGCCGCGTTCGCGCGGGACGCGGGCCTCGAACGGTTCGTCTGGGTCGCCGGGCTCGCCGAGCCCTACGCGCCCTCCTACTTCTCCGCCGGCGCCACCGGTTTCACCTCCGGGCTGGTCAACGTCGCCCCGGCCGTCTCGCTGAACATGATCGAGGCGCTGCGCTCGGGCGACTACCCGGCCGCGATGAAGGTGTGGGAGCAGATCAGGCGCTTCGAGGAACTGCGGGCCGCCAACGGCTCCGCCGACAACGTCACCGTCGTCAAGGAGGCCCTCGCCTCCCTGGGCCTGTGCCGCCGCGAGGTCCGCCCGCCGAGCAGGCGGCTGCCCGAGGGCGAGCGCGCCGAGGTGGCCGCCATCGCCGCCGGATGGTCCATATGAAGGCGCCCGAGGAACTGCGCAGCCACCAGTGGTACGGGACCGGCGGTCTGCGGTCCTTCAGCCACCGCGCCCGCACCCGCCAGCTCGGCTACCTCCCCGAGGAGCACCTCGGCAAGCCGGTCATCGCGATCCTCAACACCTGGTCCGACATCAACCCCTGCCATGTGCACCTGCGCGACCGCGCGCAGGCCGTGAAGCGCGGGGTGTGGCAGGCGGGCGGCTTCCCCCTGGAGTTCCCGGTCTCCACCCTCTCCGAGACCTTCCAGAAGCCGACCCCGATGCTCTACCGCAACCTGCTCGCGATGGAGACCGAGGAGCTGCTGCGGTCCTACCCGGTGGACGGGGCGGTGCTGATGGGCGGCTGCGACAAGTCCACGCCCGCGCTGCTCATGGGGGCGGCCTCGGTCGACCTGCCGACCGCCTTCGTGCCGGCGGGCCCCATGCTTCCGGGGCACTGGCGCAACGAGGTCCTCGGCTCCGGCACCGACATGTGGAAGTACTGGGACGACATGCGGGCCGGCCTCATCGGCGACTGCGAGATGACCGAACTGGAGAGCGGCCTCGCGCGCTCGCCCGGCCACTGCATGACGATGGGCACGGCGTCCACGCTGACCGCCGCGGCCGAGGCGCTGGGCGTCACGGCGCCGGGCGCGTCGAGCATCCCGGCCGTGGACTCCGGGCACGACCGGATGGCCGCCATGACCGGCCTGCGCATCGTCGAACTGGTCCACAAGGACCGCCGGTTGAGCCACATCCTCACCGCGGAGGCCTTCGAGGACGCGGTGACGACCGTCCTCGGTCTCGGCGGTTCCACCAACGCCGTCATCCATCTCATCGCGATGGCCGGCCGTGCGGGCGTGCGGCTCACCCTCGACGACTTCGACCGCATCGCCCGCACGGTGCCGGTGCTCGCCGACGTGCGCCCCGGCGGCCGGAAGTACCTGATGGAGGACTTCCACTTCGCCGGCGGCCTGCCCGGATTCCTCTCCCGCATCACCGACCTGCTGCACCTGGACCGGCCGACGGTCTCCCACGACACCCTGCGCGAGCAGCTGGCCGACGCGCAGGTGCACAACGACGACGTCATCCGGCTCCGGGACGACCCGGTCGCCGCCGAGGGCGGGGTCGCCGTGCTGCGCGGCAACCTCTGTCCGGACGGAGCGGTCATCAAGCACATCGCCGCCGAGGAGCACCTGCTCAAGCACACGGGCCCGGCCGTCGTCTTCGACGACTACCGCACGATGCAGCGGACGATCGACGACCCCTCCCTCGGCATCACCGCCGACAGCGTGCTGGTGCTGCGGGGCTCCGGGCCCAAGGGCGGCCCCGGCATGCCCGAGTACGGCATGCTGCCCATCCCCGACCACCTGCTGAAGCAGGGCGTGCGGGACATGGTGCGGATCTCCGACGCCCGGATGAGCGGCACCAGTTACGGGGCGTGCGTGCTGCACGTCGCGCCCGAGTCGTACGTCGGCGGTCCGCTGGCGCTGGTCCGCAGCGGGGACCCGATCACCCTCGACGTCGAGGCGCGCACCCTCCACCTCCATGTGGACGACGCGGAGCTGGAGCGCCGCAGAGCGGACTGGACGCCGCCGCCCACCCGTGCCGAGCGCGGCTACGGAGCGCTCTACAACGAGCAGATCACGCAGGCCGACACCGGCTGCGACTTCGAGTTCCTCGCCCGTCCGGGCCGGGTCGCCGACCCGTACGCGGGCTGAACCACCGCACCACGGACCACCGCACCACCAGATCACCGCACCACAAGATCACCGCACCACAAGATCACCGCGCCACGGGATCACGGACCACCGCACCACGACGACAGCAGGACGGCGCACACGTCTGCACGGGGAGAAAGCGCTTCCCGAACGTCGCGCCGCGCGCCCGCCCTGTACGTCGCACCTCGCACCTCGCACCTCGCACTTTGTACGTCGCACGACGTACGCACGACGCACCGAGAACGGAGAACAGTGATGGCCCAAGCCGCAGCCGTGGCGAAACGGCCCGCGCCACCCCGGCGGCGCCGTGCCTCCGCCACGCCCCGCAGGCTGCCGTACCTGCTGATCGCGCCGGCGGCGCTGCTGATGCTGGGCTTCATCGCCTACCCGGTCGTCAGCGTCTTCTACTACAGCCTGCAGAACTACAACCCCACCAAACCGTGGCGCAACGGCTTCGCGGGCTTCGACAACTTCGTCCACGCCTTCACCGACGACCCGCAGTTCTGGGACACGCTGACCTTCAGCGCCCAGTGGGTCTTCGTCGAGGTCGGGCTGCAGCTGCTGTTCGGTCTGGCGCTGGCGCTGATCGTCAACCAGACCTTCGTGGGACGCTCGCTCGGCCGCGCGCTGGTCTTCTCCCCGTGGGCCGTCTCCGGCGTGCTGACCTCCGCGATCTGGGTGCTCCTGTACAACTCCCAGACGGGCATCACCCGTTACCTGGCGGACATGGGCGTCGGCGAGTACGGCACCAGCTGGCTCTCGGACACCTCCACCGTCTTCCCGGCGGCGATCGTCGCCGACCTGTGGCGCGGCGTCCCCTTCTTCGCGATCCTCATCCTCGCCGACCTGCAGTCCGTGTCGAAGGACCTGTACGAGGCCGCCGAGGTCGACGGCGCGAGCCGGATCAAGCAGTTCTGGCACATCACCCTGCCCCACCTGAAGGACGCCATCGTCCTGTCCACGCTGCTGCGCGCGGTGTGGGAGTTCAACAACGTCGACCTGCTCTACACGCTCACCGGCGGCGGCCCGGCGGGGGAGACCACGACCCTCCCGCTCTACATCGCCAACACCAGCGTCGACGCCCACAACTTCGGCTACGCGTCCGCGCTCACCACGGTCGCGTTCGTGATCCTGCTCTTCTGCTCGATGGTCTATCTGCGGCTCAGCAAGTTCGGAGGAGGCGACAAGTGATCACCAAGGAGGCCCCCGAGGTCGTGCCCGCCCCCGTGCGCGAGCCCGCCGCACCCGACCGCCGCCCGTCCCGGCACAGGCGTGCCTGGGACGAGGCGCCCCGCTGGCAGATCTACGTCCCGCTGGGGATCTACCTCGTCTTCACCCTGGTCCCCTTCTACTGGATCCTGCTCTTCGCGCTCCGCCCGGCCGGCTCCACCTCGCTGGTGCCCTGGCCGATGACCTTCGACCACTTCGAGAAGGTCTGGAACGAGCGTGACTTCGCCGTCTACTTCCAGAACAGCGTGCTCACCGGTGTGGCGACGCTGCTGCTGACCACCGGCGTCGCCCTGGCCGGCGGCTACGCCCTCGCGCGCTTCGACTTCAAGATCAAGCGCGGCTTCATGCTCGCCCTGCTGTGCACCCAGTTCGTGCCCGGTGCGCTGCTGCTCGTCCCGCTCTTCCAGATCTTCGCCGAGCTGAAGATGATCAACTCCCTGGGCAGCGTCATCATCGCCGAGACGGTCTTCCAGCTGCCCCTGTCGATCATCCTGATCAGCGGCTTCATCCGGAACGTGCCCTACTCCCTGGAGGAGGCGGCCTGGGTCGACGGCTGCAACCGGCTCACCGCCTTCCGCATCGTCGTCCTGCCTCTGCTGCGGCCGGGGCTGATCGCCGTCGGCTCCTTCGCCTTCGTGCACGCCTGGAACCACTTCCTGTTCGCCCTGATGTTCCTCTCCGACCAGACCAAGCAGACGATCCCCGTCGGCCTCAACACCCTGATGAGCGCGGACAGCGTCGACCTGGGCGCGCTGGCCGCGGGCGGCATCATCGCCGCCGTCCCCGTGGTGATCGTCTTCGCCTTCATCCAGAAGTGGCTGATCACCGGGTTCAGCGCAGGGGCGGTGAAGGGATGAGGACGCGTCGGGCCGCCGCGACCGCACTGGTGCAGGGGACGCTCCGCGCCCCCGCGCGGACCGGGACACGGGAGGCCTCCCGCCTCCTGGACGGCCCGCGCGCGGACCTCCTCGCGATCCGCGGCGCGCACCACGGCGCCGGCGGGCGCGACCTCGCGGAGGACGCCGGCCGGCAGCCTACCCTGCACGGAAAGATCGACAGCGCCGCGACAGCCGACCGCACGGCGGCACGCGGCGCGGGCGCAGGGAGGATTCCATGAGCACCGCTGTACCGATCGTCCTGGCGGGCGCGCGCGGCCACGGCCGCTGGCACCTGGACAACATCCGCAGGCTCCAGGACAAGGGCATCGTCCGCCTCGCGGGCGTCTGCGAACTGACCCCGCTGAGCCCGGCCGAGATCCCCGAGGGCCTCGGCGCGCCCGAGCAGTCCGCGGACTTCGGCGCGCTGCTCGACGCCACCGGCGCCCGGATCGCCGTGGTCTGCACCCCGATCCCGACCCACGCCGACCTCGCGCTGATCGCGGCCCGCAAGGGTGTGCACCTGCTCCTGGAGAAGCCGCCGGCGCCGTCGTACGCGGAGTTCCGCCGGATGGCCGACGGGATCGCCGAGGCCGCAGTGGTCTGCCAGGTCGGCTTCCAGTCGCTGGGCTCGCACGCCGTGCCCGCGATCCGCGGCCTGATCCGCGACGGTGTGATCGGTGAGCTCGCGGGGGTCGGCGGCGCCGGCGCCTGGGCCCGCGCCGAGTCCTACTACCGGCGCGCCCCCTGGGCGGGCAGGCGGCGGCTGAACGGCGTGGACGTCGTCGACGGGGCGCTCACCAACCCCCTCGCGCACGCCGTCGCCACCGCCCTGGCGCTGGCCGGAGCCACCCGCGCCGAGGACGTCGCCGGCATCGAGACCGAGCTGGCGCACGCCAACGCCATCGAGTCCGACGACACCTCCTGCGTCCGCGTCACCACGGCGGACGGCCTGCAGATCGTCGTCGCGGCCACGCTGTGCGCCGAGGACCCCGACGACCCGTACGTCGTCGTGCACGGCAGCCGCGGCCGGATCACGTACTGGTACAAGCAGGACCGCGTTCTGCTCCAGCGGGCCGGCCACGGCCCCGAGGAGTTCGAGTACGGCAGCACCGACCTGCTGGAGAACCTGGTCGAGCATCTCACCGACGGGACGGCGCTGCTGGTCCCGCCCGCCGTCACCGAGTCGTTCATGCGGGTCGTCGAGGCGATCCGGGTCGCACCCGACCCGGTGCAGCTGCCGGACGACGCCTGGCGTCTGCTCCCCGACGAGGACCGCCGGGTCGTCCCCGGCGTCGACGGCCTCGTCGCGGCGGCCGCCGACACCCTCGCCCTCTACTCCGAACTGGGCGCCTCCTGGGCGTTCACGACCGAGCATCCGAAAGAGGTGAGCCCCTGATGACCGCACAGACACCCGACGCACCGGTCGTCCTGCGTGTCGCCGGCCGCCCGGTCGGCCGCTACGTCACGCGGCCCGAGCTGCCCGCCCGGCTCTCCCCGCGCCCCTTTCTGCACCCCGTCACCACCCTGGCCGGCGCCACCGTCACCGAGCTCAGCCCCGCCGACCACCTCCACCACCTCGGCGTCGGTGTAGCCGTACCCGACGTCGAGGGGCACAACTTCTGGGGCGGCCGCACCTATGTGCGCGACCGGGGCCCGACCGAGCTGGACGACCACGGCGCGCAGCGGCACGGGTCCTTCCAGCTGCGCGACCCCGACGGCTTCGTGGAGGAGCTGCGCTGGGTGGCGTCGGGCCGGGAGCTGCTGCGCGAGCGCCGCACGGTCGCGGCGACCGAACTGACCGCCTCCGCCTGGGCGCTGGACTTCACCTTCTCCCTCACCAACGTCCTCGGCGCTCCGCTGTCCATCGGCAGCCCGGCGACGAACGGGCGTCCCGGCGCGGCCTACGGCGGCTTCTTCTGGCGGGCCCGCAAGGAGGACCGGGCGCCCGACGTCTTCACCGCGGGCACGCGGGGCGAGGCGGCCGTGCACGGCGCCCGCGCCGACTGGCTCGCGCTGGCCGGCGCGGGCTGGACGCTCGTCTTCGCGGGCGCCACCGACGCCACCCGGCGCGACCCCTGGTTCGTCCGCACCGCCGAGTACCCGGGAGTGGGTTCCTCGCTGGCCTTCGCCGAACGGCTGCCCGTCCCGCCCGGGGAGACGGTCGTGCGCCGGATCGTCACCGTCGTCGCCGACGGTCGGCTGGGCCCGGACGAGGCCGCGGCCCTGGTCCGCAAGGCGGTCAGCCAGTGACGGGCGAGCGGCACGAGACGTACACCAACCCGGTGCTGAACGCCGACTGGTCCGACCCGGACGTCGTGCGCGTCGGCGACGACTTCTACCTCACCGCCTCCACCTTCGGCCGGGTTCCCGGACTGCCGCTGCTGCACTCGCGCGACCTGGTCGGCTGGCGGCTGGTGGGCCACGCCCTGGAACGCCTGGAACCGGTGGGCGAGTTCAGGACGCCGCGCCACGACTGCGGGGTGTGGGCGCCCTCCTTACGGCATCACGACGACCGCTTCTGGATCTTCTGGGGCGACCCCGACCAGGGGGTGTTCCAGGTCAACGCGCCCGACGTCCGGGGGCCCTGGACCCGTCCGCACCTGCTCAAGGCGGGCAGGGGCCTGATCGACCCGTGCCCCCTGTGGGACGAGGAGAGCGGCGAGGCGTATCTGGTGCACGCCTGGGCGAAGTCCCGCGCGGGCGTCAAGAACCGGCTCACCGGCCACCGGATGCACCCCGACGGGACGTCCCTCCTCGACGAGGGCAAGGTGATCGTCGACGGCGACGCCGTCCCCGGCTGGTTCACCCTCGAAGGCCCGAAGCTCTACCGGCACGACGGCTGGTTCTGGATCCTCGCCCCGGCCGGCGGGGTGGAGACCGGCTGGCAGGGCGCTTTCCGGGCCCGGGACTTCTTCGGCCCGTACGAGGAACGGATCGTCCTCGAGCAGAAGGACACCGAGGTCAACGGCCCGCACCAGGGCGGCTGGGTGCGCACCCCGTCCGGCGAGGACTGGTTCCTGCACTTCCAGCAGCGCGGCGCCTACGGCCGGGTCGTCCATCTGCAGCCGATGCGGTGGGACGGGGACGGCTGGCCGGTGATCGGCGACGAGGGCGCCCCCGTCCTGACGCACCGTCGGCCCGCCCTGCCCGCGCAGCCGCCCGCCGAGCCCGCCGCCGACGACGACTTCCCTGGCGGTCGCTTCGGCCGCCAGTGGTCGTGGACGGCCAACCCCGAGGACGGCTGGGCCACCCGGCACTCGGCCGACGGACTGCGTCTGACCTGCGTCAGGACACCGGACGCGCATGATCTGCGCACCCTGCCGAACGTCCTCACCCAGCGGCTGCCCGGCGTTCCGTCGGCCGTCGAGGTGGAGCTGCGGCTGCACAGCGAGGAACCGGGCGCGCGTGCCGGACTCACGGTCCTCGGCGACGCGTTCGGCTGGATCGGGCTCCAGCGGGACGCCGACGGCACGGTCCGGCTCGTCCACCGGTTCGCCGAGCCGGTCGCCGAGCGGGAGCGGGACGCGTCCCGTCCACGGCTCGCCCCCGACGGGCGGGCGCGGCTGCGCATCGAGATCGGCGCGGGCGCGCGATGCCGTTTCGCGTACGACGTCGGCGACGGCCCGTGTCCTTCCGGTCCCGTCTTCGCCGCCGCCCCCTGGCGCTGGGTCGGGGCTCTGCTCGGCCTCTTCGCCGTCGCGCCGACCGGCTCCGGGCATGCCGGCGCGGCCGTGTTCAGCGAGTTCCGCATCAGACCGCTCTGACCCACTTCCGCTGTATGCCTGTTGGGAGCCGCAATGACGCACTTCCCTAGCAAGCGCTTGCCACGACCGGCCGCGGTCCTGGCGGCCGTCGCCGTCGAGCCGAGGACTGCCTCCGCGCCGGGAACCGCCTCCGCGCCGAGGACCGCCGTCGCCGCGAAGGTCGCGCGGACCGGTGACGCGGTCCCGCTCGGCTTCCCGTGCGCGCGGGACACGTCGACGACCGGCGGACCGGCCCGACGACGCCGAGCCAGGTGTACGTGCGGGACGCGTCGCCGTGGGCCGGTATGAGCCGGCCGAGCGACGCCGACGCGAAGACGTGCACCGGCGCGGACTGCCCCGAGGGCGCGGACGGCCGGGCCCCGCACCGCCGTGACGCGGCCACTGACCCCCCACAACTTCATATCTCCGCAGGGATCCAGAAGAAGAGAGCCGACCACATGACAAGCAGCATCCGCAGAAGCAGGCGCGCCGCCCTGGCCCTCGCCGTGGGAACCGTGCTCGCGCTGACCGCCACCGCCTGCGGCGACGACGGCAGCGGCGCGTCGGGAGACAAGGGAGGCGAGGGCTCCGGCAAGGGGGAGATCACCTTCTGGGACAACAACGGCGGCCCCCGCACCGACGTCTGGAAGGAGATCATCGCCGACTTCGAGAAGGCGAACCCGGACATCAAGGTGAAGTACGTCGGTGTGCCCTCCGACAGCGTCCAGTCCAAGTACGACACGGCCATCCAGGGCGGCGGACTGCCCGACGTCGGAGGCGTGGGCACCGCGATGCTCGCCGAGGTCGCGGCGCAGGGCGCCCTCGAACCGCTCGACAGCCGTCTGGAGAAGAGCGGGCTCGGCGGCAAGCTCAACGCGAAGTTCCTGGACAGCGTCAAGGCCGCCGGCGTCGACGGCAAGACGTACTCCGTGCCGACCTCCGCCAACAACGGCACCCTCTGGTACCGCACGGACCTCTTCCAGAAGGCGGGCCTGGACGCGCCGACCACCTGGTCGAAGTTCTACGAGGCCGCCGGCAAGCTGACCGACAAGGAGAAGAACGCCTTCGGCTACACCATCCGCGGCGGTTCCGGCTCGATCTCCCCGGCCCTCGACGCGACCTACGGGCAGAGCGGGATCACCGAGTTCTGGAGCGGCGACAAGACCACGGTCAACGATCCGAAGAACGTGGCCGCGCTGCAGAAGTACGTCGGTCTGTACAAGAAGGACACCCCGGCCGCCGACGTCAACAACGACTTCACCAAGATGGTCGCCCAGTGGGACTCCGGCACCATCGGCATGCTGAGCCACAACCTGGGCTCGTACAAGGACCACCAGAAGGCGCTGGCCGGCAAGTTCAAGGGCGTCCCCGCGCCGGCGCAGGACGACGGCACCCGGGTGCAGGTCTCCAACCCGGTGGACGGGCTGGGCCTGTTCAAGACGAGCAAGAACAAGACCGCCGCCTGGAAGTTCATCGAGTTCGCCGCCTCGCACGAGTCGAACAGCAAGTGGAACAAGAAGGCGGGACAGGTGCCGGCCAACCTCGAGGCGGCGCAGGACGGCTGGGTCCGGGAGTCCGAGCCCACGAAGCTGGCCGCCGAGACGCTGACGGGCACCACCACGAAGATCGTGCAGCTGCCCTACTACCTGCCCGACTGGAACACCATCTCGAAGGCGGACAACGAGCCGAACTTCCAGAAGCTGCTGCTCGGCAAGATGACCGCGAAGCAGTTCCTGGACACGCTGGCCGACCAGCTGAACACCGCCCAGGCCGACTGGAAGAAGAACCACAAGTAGACCGCTCGGGCGACTGTCGTCGTGGGGGGACTGCCGGCCCGTCCCGGCCGGTCGCGCGGTTCCCCCGTCTCCCACCCGCGAAAGGTGCACGTTGGTGTCCCTCACCCGCAGACAGGTCACCGCCGCGGCGCTCGCCGCCGTTCCGCTCGGCGCCGCGGCCGCCGGTCCCGCCCACGCCGGCGCGCGCCGGCCCCGCACGCTCTACATCGCCGGCGACTCCACCGCCGCCCAGAAGTACTCCGACGCCGCACCCGAGACCGGGTGGGGCATGGCACTGCCCTTCTTCCTGCACGCCGGGCTGCCCGTCGCCAACCACGCGGTGAACGGCCGCAGTTCCAAGAGCTTCATCGACGAGGGCAGGCTCGACGCCGTGCTCGCCGCGATCCGGCCGGGGGACCTCCTCCTCGTCCAGTTCGCGCACAACGACGAGAAGACGACCGACCCCGCCCGCTACACCGAGCCCTGGACGACGTACCAGGAGTGCCTGCGGCACTACCTCGCCGGGGCCCGGGCGAAGGGGGCCCGGCCGGTCCTCGCCACGCCCGTGGAGCGGCGCCGCTTCGACGCAGCGGGCACGGCCCTGCCGACGCACGGGGAGTACCCCGCGGCCATGCGCGCCCTCGCCGCACAGGAGCGGGTCGCGCTGCTCGACGTCCAGGCGCTGTCGCTGGCGTTCTGGCAGCAGTTGGGCGTCGAGGAGACGAAGACGTACTTCAACTGGACCGCGACCGAGCAGGACAACACGCACTTCAACCCGCCGGGCGCGATCGCCGTGGCGCGGCTCGTCGTACGGGAGCTGCTGCGCACGCGGGTTCTGGCCCCGTGCGACGCGGTCCGGCTGAGCGAGCAGATCCCCGCGTCCTGGATCACCTGGCCCGACCCGCTGACGTAGCCCCCACTGACGTAGCACCCCGCTGACGTACCCCCCCCCCCGCGGGCGTGGCCCGCCCCGCGACGCAACAGAAGGAGACCCGCACAGTGCGTACACCGAGATGTCATGGACGTGTCATTGCTGCTCTGACGGGCTGCACCGCGCTGGTGCTGTCCGTGACCGGCGCGGCGTCCGCGCAGGCCCGGCCCGCCTCCCACGACCTCGGCCGGCAGGTGCTGCCCGCGAGCGACGGCTGGGCCGCGTACGGCGCCGGCACGACGGGCGGCTCGGCCGCCGACGCCGCCCACGTCCACACCGTCGCCACCTGGGCCGAGTTCAAGGCCGCCCTGGCCGCCGGGGGCGACGCGCCGAAGATCATCAAGGTGAGGGGCGTCATCGACGCCGTCGCCGAGGGGTGCGACGCCTTCGCCGCGCCCGGATACGACTTCGACGCCTACCTCGCGAAGTACTCGCCCGAGGCCTGGGGACTGGACACCGACCTCGCCGCCGAGCCCGACGGAAGTCCCGAGGGGCTGCGGCGGGTGTCCGCCGCCAACCAGGACAAGGCCATCAAGGTGAACGTCCCCTCCAACACGACCATCGTCGGCATCGGCCGGGGCGCCGGGTTCAAGGGCGTCAGCCTGCAGATCAAGGCCGTCGACAACGTGATCCTGCGCAACCTGTCCCTGGAGTCGCCCATCGACTGCTTCCCCCAGTGGGACCCGACCGACGGGGCCAAGGGCAACTGGAACTCCGAGTACGACACCGCCGTGGTCTACGGCGCCACGCACGTCTGGCTCGACCACAACACCTTCACCGACGGCGCCCACCCCGACAGCGCCGCCCCGACCTACTTCGGCATGCTCTACCAGCAGCACGACGGCGAACTCGACATCGTGAAGGGCGCCGACCTCGTCACCGCCTCCTGGAACGTCTTCAGCGACCACGACAAGACGATCCTCATCGGCAACAGCGACAGCGAGTCCACCGCCGCCGGCGACCGGGGGCGCCTGCGGACCACGTTCCACCACAACCTGTTCGCGAACCTGGTCGAGCGCGCGCCCCGCGTCCGCTTCGGGCAGGTCGACTCCTACAACAACCACTTCGTCGGGAACGGCGACTACTCCTACAGCTTCGGCATCGGCAAGGAGTCGAAGCTGGTCGCCGAGCACAACGCGTTCACCCTGCCGCAGGGGGTCAGCGCGGCCAAGGTGCTCAAGCGGTGGAACGTCTCGCCGCTGACCGCCGCCGACAACTGGGTCAACGGCGTGAAGACCGACCTGATCGCCGTGCACAACGCCCAGATCCCCGCCGAGACCCTCGAGTCCGGCGCCGGCTGGACGCCCACCCTGCGCACCAGGGTCGACCCGGCGAAGGCGGTCCCCCGCATCGTCGACTGCGGCGCGGGCGCGGGACGCATCGGCTGACCCGGGGCCGGTCCCGGCGCCACCCGTCCGACGGCCGGGGCGGCGACGCCTTCGCCGCCCCGGCCGCCCCCGCAGAGCCGCCCCGCAGAGTCGCACCGTCAAGGAGGACCCGTATGCACCCCGTCTCGAGAAGGCGCTTCCTCACCGCGAGCGCGGGAACGGCCGCCGCCCTCGCCCTGGCCGCGCCCTCCGCCCGGGCCTTCGCCGGCGGCGGCCGCCCGTTCGGCCGCCTCGGCTCCCCGGCCGCCCGCCGCACCCCGCAGACCCTCTACGTCGACCCGCTCGGCCGGGGCGACTTCACGACCGTCCGCGACGCCGTCGCCGCCGCCGCGGGCAGCGGCTGGACGCTCGTCCTCGCCCCCGGCGTCTACCGGGAGACCGTGGTCCTCGACCCCACCCGCACCGAGGCCACCTGGATCGGCGCGGGCGAGGACCCCCGGGACGTCGTGATCGTCTACGACAACGCGGCCGGCACCCCCAAGCCCGGCGGCGGCACCCACGGCACCACCGGCTCGGCCACCGCCACCCTGCAGGCCGCCGGCTTCACCGCCCACCGGATCACCTTCGCCAACGACTGGCTGCGCGCCGACCATCCCGACGTCACCGGCACCCAGGCCGTCGCCGTCAAGGTCCAGGGCGACCGCTCCGCCTTCCACCACTGCCGCTTCCTCGGGCACCAGGACACCCTGTACACCGACTCGATGTCCCTGACCGCCTTCGCCCGGCAGTACTTCGCGCACTGCTACGTCGAGGGAGACGTCGACTTCGTCTTCGGCCGCGCCACCGCCGTCCACGAGCGGTGTCACTTCCGCACCCTGAACCGCACCGACCTGGCGGGCGCGCCCTACGGCTTCGTCTTCGCGCCCTCCACGGCGGGCGCCAACCCGCTCGGCCAGCTGGTCAGCCGCAGCCGGATCAGCAGCGAGGCCCCTGACGCCTTCTACAAGCTGGCCCGCCCCTGGGTGCCCAGCTCCGACACCACCGCCCGCCCCATGCTCACGGTCCGCGACACCCGGATGGACGCCGGCGTCGACGCGGCCGCGCCCTACGCGAACATGTCGGCCTCCTTCCCCTGGCAGAGCCAGCGGTTCGCCGAATACCGCAACACCGGGCCGGGAGCACGGATCACCGTCCCCGAGAACCGCCCGCAGCTCACCCGCGAGCAGGCCCGGACGGCGACCCGTGAGACCTACCTCGGCGACTGGGAGCCCTGGGGCCCGGAAGGGCGCCACCGGTGCGGGCGAACCGGTGACAGCCGACCCCAGCGGGGCGCTTGACCCGTTTTTTGCCCCGCAGGGCTCGCGCCGACCCGCGTGACGCGCGTAGAAAACGTGTCATGCATAAGCCACAGCGCATCGCGGCCATCGCCGCGGCCTGCGCCGTCGCCGGCGCCGCCCTCTACGGCGCCGGCGCGGCCACGGCCGGCCAGTCCACGGCCAACTCCACGCACGAGCCCTACAACATCGGGCTCCTGGTGAAGGACATCGACACCTACTACGGCACCGCCCCGGACGCGAACGGCGTGTACCAGGCGTCCCCTGGCAGCCCGTACGCCAAGGACCTCGCGAGCATCGACAAGGCCGCGCGGAAGTACATCGACCAGGCCGCCCGCAAGGCGTTCCGGAAGGGCGAGAAGCCCGCGGTCGTCTTCGACGTCGACGACACCCTGCTGCTCAGCCTCGACTACGAGAAGCGGTACAACTACACGTACAACTCCGCCACTTGGGCGGCGTACGTGAACAAGGCCGACCGTCCGGCGGTCTTCGGCAGCCCCGAACTGGTGCGCTACGCCGAGAAGAAGGGCGTCGAGGTCTTCTACAACTCGGGCCTCTCCGAGGCCCAGCGCGCCGCCGCGGTCGAGAACCTGAAGAAGGTCGGCGCCGACGTCAACCTCGACGCCGCGCACATGTTCCTCAAGAACGCCGCCGCCCCGCCGGCCTACCTGAGCGCCTGCGCCACCCCGGGCGCCTGGACCTGCACGACGGTCCAGTACAAGTCCGGCACCCGCAAGCACATCGAGGACGACCTCGGGTACGAGATCATCGCCAACTTCGGCGACCAGTACTCCGACCTCGACGGCGGCTACGCCGACCGCAGGTACAAGCTGCCCAACCCGACGTACTTCGTCGGCTGACGTCCCGTGCGGGGGCGGGACCGTCC
>NZ_JBEPBI010000062.1:0-42902 GCF_040299045.1 Streptomyces sp. NPDC001027 | reverse complement strand
GCCTTCCGCCGAGCCCGCCACGCCGGCTCCCCGTCGGAGCCGGACTCGCGTCACACCGTCAGCGCTGCAGTGTCAGCAGCCCCGGACGATAGGGCAAAAGGCCGTAGTCGCCACCGGAGTTGGGGTTGCGGCCCTGGTAGAGCAACTGGAGGTGGCAGGGGTCGACGGTCATGGTCTGATCGGGGCCGGTGCGGATCAGTTCGCCATGGCTGATGTCGTTGGTCCACGTGGCGCCGCTGTTGGCCTTGCCGGCGAAGGGGCCGCCCTCGGTCGCGGCCTGGGGCGTCCATGAGCCGTTCAGGCTGGTGGCCGTGAACGAGCGGAAGTAACGGCCCTGCGAGCCGATCGCCTCGACGATCATGAGGTAGCGGTTCTGGCCCTGCAGCTTGTAGACCTGCGGGGCTTCGAACAGGTTGTTCGTCGTGTCGCTCATGATCACTGTCGAGTTCGAGCCGAAGCTGCCCGGGAAGTTCCCGATCGGCATGCTGGCCCGGTAGATCTTGCCGTTGTCACCGGCGAAGAACAGGTACATGTTCGTCCCGTCGCCGATGAGCGTCTGGTCGATGGGGCCCGTTCCGGAACCGGGGATGCTTCCGGAGAAGAGCACCTGCTGGGCGGACCAGCCATTCGGATTGGTGGGGTCGCTCGACGTCCGGTAGGAGAAGGCGGTCCCGCCCCACTGGTAGGTGAGCACCCAGATGTTCT
Organism: Streptomyces sp. NPDC001027; assembly: GCF_040299045.1. Classification (NCBI taxonomy): domain Bacteria; kingdom Bacillati; phylum Actinomycetota; class Actinomycetes; order Kitasatosporales; family Streptomycetaceae; genus Streptomyces; species Streptomyces sp. NPDC001027. The sequence goes on along the minus strand of NZ_JBEPBI010000062.1, from coordinate 42,197 downwards.
TCGGCGCGAAGTAGAAGAGCGTGGGTGCGACCGTGGAGTTCGACATCGCGTTCTGGCCGGCCGAGCCCATCTCCGACCAGTTGGTGAACAGGCCGAAGTTCATCGAGCCCCATTTCGTCCCCGTGTCGTGCGTGGTCGCGTAGACGAGCTGCTTGCCGTTGTAGGGGACGACGGTGAAGTCCTTGAGCGAGACCCAGCCCGACCTGGGCTGCGCCAGGGCGCCCGTGGACGACCAGCGGTATCCCGACGGAAGATCGCACGAGCCGGGGTTCTCGGCGCCGACCTTCACGAGCTGCCACTGCTGGTTGGCGCCGCCCCAGTCGTCGTACTGGACGACGTTCGCGTTGTCGGCGGTGGAGGCGCCCTGCACTTCGAGGGCCTTGTCGCTGTGGCGGGCGATCAACCGCACGTAGCCGTCCGGGCTGTCGGCCAGCCGCCACTGCTGGTTGGCGGCGTTCTGGTCGGCCCACTGGACGATCGCGCCGCCGTTCGCGGTGGACCGGTTCTGGACGTCCAGGACCTTGCCCGAGTGGCGGGACACGATGCGGTAGTAGCCGCCCCCGGACTCGACGAACCGCCACTGCTGCTGGTTCTGATCGTTCCTGGTCCACTGGGTGATGCGGGCGCCGTCGCCGGTCGCCATGTTGTAGACGTCCAGGGCCTTGCCGCTGTTGCGGTTGACCAGCACGTACGAGGCGTTGGGATCCACGGTCGCCGCGCCGGCGGGCTGGGCGCCGAGGAAGGTGACCACGAGCAGCAGGGGTGCGAGGACGGCGAGCAACCGTCTCAGGTGGGCCGGGGACGGGTGGGGGAACCGCACAGGAAGGCCTCCTTCGGGGGGCGGGGGTGAGGTGCCCCCGATGAACCACGGAGCGGGCGTGCCGGGTGAGGGGGTTCCGAAACATTTCGAAGAATTCCCGGAAGCTTCGACGCCACAAGTTAGGAATCCTCGGCTCATTGGTCAAGGTCTATGGCCGACCTGTCCACAAACAGCGCCTCCCTCCGGGCCCGGGAGGTCTCCTCTCTGGTTCCGGGAGGCTGTTGCTCCCGGCTCGAGGGGCCGTCGCTCCGGGCTCGGGAGGCTGTCGCTCCGCCCGAGGCCTGCCGTCGCCCGCGAGGCGGCCCGGCCGTCTGCCGGGATTCCGGAAGTTTCGGACGAGAAACGGAAACTTTCTGCGGGAGGTATTGACGAGTCATCGTCAATACCTCAATCATCCGAGCCTGAGGAGCCGGTCACTGTTCGAGATGTCGAACCAAGTCTGTGCTGCACGGCAGATCCCAGATCCCTGCATGGCCGCACGCCAGATCCGCGCACCAGAACCGCGCACCAGATCCGCGCACCAGATCCGCGCCACCCGTCACGTGCCGCTACCGTCCGTCCGCCGACGACCGGCCGGGCGCCGTACGTGCCGGTCGAGATCGTCCCCGTCGACATCGCCCCGGTCGACGGTCGACATCGTCCCGGTCCCACGACCGCGGTGTCCGGTGACTCCGTGCTGCCCGGGCTTCGGCCCTTCGTCGGCCGAGGGGGAGCGGACGACGCGTCCCCCTGCGTCTCAGTCCTTTTGCGATTCCTACCTTGGAGGCACCGTCATGGGCCCGTACGCCCTTCCCAGACCCGCTGTCCGCCGGAAGATCCGCGGTCTGTTGCCGGCGCTGGTCGCCGGCGTCCTCGCAATGGTCGCCGCACTGGCCGTGCCGCCGACCGCACACGCCGCCGAGACAACGCTCGGCGCCGCCGCGGCCCAGAGCGGCCGCTACTTCGGCACCGCCATCGCCTCGGGCCGGCTGGGCGACTCGGCGTACACGTCGATCGCGGGCCGTGAGTTCAACTCGGTGACGGCCGAGAACGAGATGAAGATCGACGCCACCGAGCCGCAGCGGGGCCAGTTCAACTTCGCCGCCGGTGACCGCGTCTACAACTGGGCGGTGCAGAACGGCAAGAAGGTGCGCGGTCACACCCTGGCCTGGCACTCCCAGCAGCCCGGCTGGATGCAGAGCCTCAGCGGCAGCGCGCTGCGCCAGGCGATGATCGGCCACATCAACGGCGTGCTGGCCCACTACAAGGGCAAGATGGCTCAGTGGGACGTCGTGAACGAGGCCTTCGCCGACGGCAGTTCGGGAGCCCGGCGCGACTCCAACCTGCAGCGCACCGGCAACGACTGGATCGAGGTCGCCTTCCGCACCGCGCGCGCCGCCGACCCGGCCGCCAAGCTCTGCTACAACGACTACAACGTCGAGAACTGGACCTGGGCCAAGACCCAGGCCATGTACTCCATGGTCCGCGACTTCAAGCAGCGCGGCGTGCCGATCGACTGCGTCGGCTTCCAGTCGCACTTCAACAGCGGCAGCCCGTACAACAGCAACTTCCGCACCACCCTGCAGAACTTCGCCGCCCTCGGCGTCGACGTGGCCATCACCGAACTCGACATCCAGGGCGCATCGAGCACGACCTACGCCAACGTGACCAAGGACTGCCTGGCCGTCTCGCGCTGCCTCGGCATCACCGTGTGGGGTGTGCGCGACAGCGACTCCTGGCGATCGCAGGACACCCCGCTGCTGTTCAACGGCAACGGCAGCAAGAAGCCCGCCTACACCGCCGTCCTGGACGCGCTCAACGGCGGTACCTCCACGCCCCCTTCGCAATCCGGAACGATCAAGGGCGTCGGCTCGGGCCGCTGCCTGGACGTGCCCGGCAGCAGCACCGCCGACGGCACCCAGATCGCCCTCTGGGACTGCCACGGCGGCGCCAACCAGCAGTGGGCGTACACCGCCGCCGGTGAGCTCAGGGGCTACGGCGACAAGTGCCTCGACGCCGCCGGCGCCGGCAGCGGCGTCAAGGTGCAGATCTACAGCTGCTGGGGCGGCGACAACCAGAAGTGGCGTCTCAACTCCGACGGAACCATCGTCGGCGTCCAGTCCGGCCTCTGCCTCGACACCGTCGCGGGCGGCACCGCCAACGGCGCCCTGATCCAGCTCTCCTCCTGCTCGAACAGCGGCAACCAACGCTGGACCCGCACCTGATGGGATCCGTCACGGCCGAAAGGGTGAATCGATGAAGACCGACGGCGCGGACACTTCCGCCCCTCCACACAGGCGACGCTGGTGGTCCCGGGTCGCCGGCGGGGTCGCCGCGGCCCTCGCGATCGGCATGCTCACCACGGTGAATCCGACGCCCGCCGAGGCGGCGACGGTGGACACCAACGCCTGGTACGTCCTGGTCAACCGCAACAGCGGCAAGGCGCTGGACGTCACCGGCGCGCCCACCGCCGACGGCGCGCGGGTCAGCCAGTGGACGCGCAACGACGCAGCCGACCAGCAGTGGCAGTTCGTGGACTCCGGCGGCGGCTTCTACCGCCTCAAGGCCCGGCACTCGGGCAAGGTTCTCGACGTGGCCGGGGCCTCCAGCGCCGACGGCGCCGCGATCCAGCAGTGGACCGACCACAACGGGACCAACCAGCAGTTCCGCCTGGCCGACTCCGACGCGGGCCACATACGGCTGATCAGCCGCGCCGGCAGCAAGGCGGTGGAGGTCCAGGGCGCCTCCACCGCCGACGGGGGCAGCGTCGTCCAGTACGCCGACTGGGGCGGCGCCAACCAGCAGTGGCAGATGATCAAGCTGTCGTCCGACGGCGGCGGCGGTGGCGGTGGCAGCGGCGCGTGCGGCAGCGCCCCGACCCTGACGAGCGGCACGTACACCATCCAGAGCGGCGGCAAGGCCCGCAGCTTCATCCTCAGGGTTCCCGCCAACTACGACAACAGCCGCCGCTACCGACTGATCTTCGCGTTCCACTGGCGGGGCGGAACCGCAGGCGACGTCGCCTCGGGCGGCACGAGCGGGAGCGCCTGGTCCTACTACGGCCAGCAGGAGCAGTCGAACAACTCCGCCATCCTCGTCGCCCCGCAGGGCCTCGGCAACGGCTGGGCCAACACGGGCAACGAGGACGTCACCTTCGTCGACGACATGATCCGGCGCATCGAGGGCGGCCTCTGCGTCAACCCGGCACAGCGTTTCGCCACGGGATTCAGCTGGGGCGGCGGCATGAGCTACTCCCTCGCCTGCAGCCGGGCGAACGTCTTCAGGGCCGTCGCGGTCTTCTCCGGCGCCGAGATCAGCGGGTGCGGCGGCGGGACCCAGCCCATCGCCTACTTCGGAATCCACGGCGTGAGCGACTCCGTCCTCAACATCGCGCAAGGACGGTCCCTGCGCGACAGGTTCGTCCGCAACAACGGCTGCACCGCCCAGAGCCCGCGCGAGCCCGCTCCGGGCAGCCGGACGCACATCACCACCGCCTACTCGGGCTGCCGTGCCGGCTACCCGGTCCAGTGGGCCGCGTTCGACGGAGGCCACCTGCCGGGTCCGGTCGACGGCTCATCCGGCGAAAGCGGTGTCACCACCTGGACCAAGGCGGAGATCTGGAGGTTCTTCACCCAGTTCCAGTGACATGTCCGCGTCATGGAGTGGGGTCGGGGTGCACCTCGGCCCCACTCCGGCGACGTCTGCCTCGGCTCGGCCCCTGTCCGGATCCGGAATCCGGATATGAACAGGGGCCGGACAGGGGCCGGACAGGGGCCGGATCGACGGCCCGCCGAAGCTACGGCGAGGCGGGCAGATGAGGGGAACGGAGCACGAGCAGGGTGATCTCGCTGGGGGCGAAGACACGGAACGGCGGGCCCCAGAAGCCGGTGCCGCGGCTGGTGTAGAGGAGGGTGCGGGCGCCGTGGCGGCTGAGACCGGCGAGGGCGGGCTGGTCGAGGCGGACCAGGTGGTGGAAGGGCCAGATCTGGCCGCCGTGGGTGTGGCCGGAGAGCTGGAGGTCGACACCGGCCGCCGCCGCTCGGTCGACGAACGCGGGCTGGTGCGCCAGGAGCAGGACGGGCAGTTCGGGGTCCGTTCCGTGCAGGGCTCCGGCAAGGTGGGCGCGATGGCCTGCCAGGCCGGAGGACTCGGCGGTGACGTCGTCCACGCCGGCGACCACGAGGGTGTCGCCGCCGCGCTCGAGCAGCAGATGGCGGTTGCGCAGCGGCTCCCAGCCCAGCTCGCCCATCAGGTCGACCCAGCCCTGGGCCTCGCTGTAGTACTCGTGGTTGCCGGTGACGTAGACGCGCGCCCGGGTGGCCCGCACGGTACCGAGGGGCAGGGCCTGGGCGCGGCGGCGCTCGGCCGTGCCGTCCGCGATGTCGCCGGTATGACAGACCAGGTCGGCCTCCAGGGAGTTCACCGTCTCGCATACCCGCGCCGACCAGTGGGCGCGATCGAGCGGGCCGTAGTGCGTGTCGGTGACAAGGACGACGCGGAGGCCGTCCAACCCGGCGCCCAGCCGCGGAAGTCGTACGTCGATCCGGCGCACCCGCGGCACGCGGCGGGCCTCCGCGTACCCCCAGGCGAGCAGGGCCGAGGCCACGCCGAGGACGGCCCACGTGACGATCCGGGCCCGGTCCTGGCTCTCGCCGACGCCGGCCACGGTCAGGGCGAGCCGCAGGAAGACGCCGAGCAGAACGGACCAGGTGAACAGGACCCAGCTCGCTCCCAGCAGGGTGTCCCCGAGGATCGCCGCCCGGTCCTGCTGGCGCCGGCCGTGGCCGCGCACCATCGCGAGCGGCATGCCGACGAGGCCGAGGACGAACAGCGCGGTGCCGGCCAGCGTGACGGTAAGCGGCCAGTGCTGGCCGGCGTGGAGGAGGACCCAGCAGGGCACGGCCCACAGCAGGACGGGGGCGATCAGGGGGAGGAGGCGCATCAGGCGGTGCAGCCGGCTTCGCCGGGCAGCCTGCGCGTCGCCGTCGGCGGGTCGGATGTCGCTGGTGTCCGTCACGCTTCCCCCACTTGACCGGGCTGCTGTCTCGCGCAGGGTATCCGGTCGTCCTCGGGCCCGCGGCGTCACTCCCCGGCGCGCTGCTTCCGAGCGAGGGCCACGAGATCGGCGTGGCGGACGATCGAGCCTCCCGCGCCCCACGTTCCGTCGGGCTGCTCGTGCACGAGCACCCAGACCCGTGGCGCGTCGGACTCGACGAGTCCGGCGGCGGACAACACGATCCCGGTGGCCTCGGCCACGAGGCGTTCCCTGCCCTCCTCGGAGAGCACGGCCTGCGGGACCGTGACGTCGATCAGGAAGCGCGCGGCGTCGTCCTCGGCGGTGGTCTGCGCCCCCTCGGGGAGTTCGACGAGGTAGCTCCACAACTGCGCCCTGAAGAACGCCGCGTCGGGCGCCCCCTCGCAGCGCAGCAGCGCATCGGCCAGGTCGCGCTGAACCGTCTTGCGGCCCTCCGGGGTGAGGGAGCCCGACGGCACTGTGAGCCGGATCATCGACATGAGGAGATCTCCTTGTCCGCCGTACGCGTCATCGTGGCGAGCACATGAGGCACGTGAGGCACGTGAGGCAGGGCCTGCCACGGTCATTCTGACCCGGTCGGCGCGGTCCGCAGAGCCGGCCGACTCATTCCGGCGCCCGTGAACCGCCCGACCGGCAGGGCCGATTACCCGCTGTCACGGCTGCCACAGCGCTCGCCCACCGCGCCGGGTGCCGCGATCGGTTGGTCAGGTGTGGTCGAGGGCCCAGGCGAGGGCGTGGTCGGCGATCTCCTCCCAACCCTTCTGGGCGGGCATCAGATGGCATCGTCCCGGGTACTCGACGATGTCGGTGACGGTGTCCGACTTGTAGTGCCTGGCGTTGGACCGCTGGATCTTCGGAGGCATCAGGTGGTCGTTCTCGCCCGAGACGAACAGCAGCGGAGCCCGGTCGTCGTTGCGGTAGTTCACATACGAGTCGGCGTGGCCGGGGTGGATGTTGGCCAGCGCGCTGCCCCAGAACACATGGCCGGAGGCGGGGATGTGATAGCGCTCGTACAGGGCGCGGGACTCGTCCTCGGGGAAGGTGTTGGTGAAGGCGTAGCGCCACTGGTCGTAGGTGAATCCGACGGACTTGTGCCGGTTGGCGGGGTTCTTCAGCACCGGGAACGTCGCTTTCAGCTGCGACAGCGGAACGGTCGCGACCCCTTCGGTGGGCGCGGAGTTGATGGCCACTCCGGCGCTGCCGTATCCGTGGTCCAGCAGGATCTGGGTGAACACCCCGCCGGCGGAGTGGCCCATGATGATCGGCTGTGTGCCGAGGCCGTCGATCAGCTTCTCCAGCGACGCGATGATCGAGGCGACGGTGAGTTCCTCGATCGGGGTGGGGTCGGCCCTGAGCGCCTCCACCTCCACCTCGAAACCGGGGTAGGCCGGGGCCAGTACCCGAAAGCCCTGGGACCGGTAGCGGGTGATCCAGTGTTCCCAGCTGCGGGGCGTCACCCAGAAGCCGTGGACGAGGACGATGGTGTCCGGTTTCATGAGCGCTCGCTCCTTCAACGGGTCGCGACGTAGGCGGCATTGATGATCTTGGCGGCGGCTTCCGGATGGGAGATCATGACCACGTGCGAGGACCGGATCTCGGTCACCTTGCTGCCTGCGCGTTCGGCCATGAACCGCTGGGCGGCGGGCGGGATGACCTTGTCCTGGGTCGGGATCAGGTACCACGACGGGATGGTCTTCCAGGCGGGCGCGCCGCTGGCGCTGCTGAGGCCCTGGACGCTGCCGGGGCGCTGGGTGGCCGCCATCAGCCGGGTCTGGGAGGCGGGCAGATCGGCGGCGAACACGGCCCGGAACTTCGCGGCGTCGATGTAGCCGTCGGTGCCCGGTTCGCCGCCGGGCACCGGGTAGCTGCGGGGTATCAGGGCGGCGCCCAGTTCACTGCCGGGGAACTGGCCCGCCAGTTGCAGCGCGCTCTCGCCCTCGTCGGGTGCGAAGGCCCCCATGTACACCAGGGCCTTGACGTTGGCGTGGCCGCGGGCGGCGTTGGTGATGACGACGCCGCCGTAGGAGTGGGCCGCCAGGATGACCGGGCCGGGGACGGTGTCCACCACGCTGGAGACGTAGGCCGCGTCGCCCACCGTGTCCCGCAGCGGGTTGGCGGGCGCGATGACCGGGAAGCCGGCCTTCTGCAACAGAGCGATGGCGTCGTTGAAGCCGGAGGCGTCGGCGAACGCCCCGTGTACGAGCACAACGGTCGGCTTGGGCCCCTTCTCGGACTGCACGGCTTTGGGTGAGGTCGCCTGGGCGGAGACTGCGCCGGTGGCGACGAGAACGGCGGCGGCCAGCGCCGTCAACAGACGGCGTACTGCGGGAACACGCATGACGAACCCTTTCGGACAGGAGGGTTGGACCGTGCGGAGGTGCTGGCGGGCGGCGCTGCCGGGACCCATGCCCGGGCGCCGGCGACGACGAGGACTGGTGGGGATCAGGAGGCGAGGAACGCGAGCAGATCAGCGTTGAACTCCTTCTTGAACGCGCCCACGAGACCGTGCGGAGCACCCGGATAGACCTTCAGCGTCGCGTCCTTGACGAGCTTGGCCGACTCCAGAGCGGCGGCCGTGATCGGTACGATCTGGTCGTCGTCGCCGTGGGCGATGAAGGTCGGGACGTCGAAGCGCCCCAGGTCCTCGGTGAAGTCGGTCTCGGAGAACGCGCGGATGCAGTCCAGCGCGCCCTTGAGCCCGACCTGCATGCTCTGCAGCCAGAACGCGTCCGACACACCCTGCGAGACCTTCGCGCCGGGCCGGTTGAAGCCGTAGAAGGGCAGGCTCAGCTCGGCGTAGAACTGCGACCGGTCGGCCGACACACCTGAACGGATGGCGTCGAACGCCTCGATCGGCAGGCCCTGCGGATTGGTGTCGGTCTTGAGCATGAGGGGCGGCACTGCGCCCAGCAGGACGGCCTTGGCGATCCGGGACGTACCGTGTCGGCCGATGTAGCGGGTCACCTCACCGCCGCCCGTCGAGTGCCCGACCAGTACGACGTCGTGCAGGTCGAGGGCTTCGATCAGCTGGGCGAGGTCGTCGGCGTAGGTGTCCATCTCGTTGCCGTTCCACGGCTGGCCGGAGCGGCCGTGCCCGCGCCGGTCGTGCGCGATGGCACGGTAGCCGTGCGAGGCGACCAGGTGCAGTTGGTCGTCCCAGGCGTCGGCGTTCAACGGCCAGCCGTGGCTGAACACCACCGGTCGGCCGCTGCCCCAGTCCTTGTAGAAGATCTCCGTGCCGTCGTGCGTCGTGATGAAGTTGCCCATGGGAGCGCTCCCGTCAGCTGCCGGTGTCGATTGCGAAGCCCGAGTCACGTCACGGGATCGTGTCAGTGCCGTCGGCGAGGTTCTTTACCGTGCGCGCCAAGAACTGTTCCCTGGGCGTCAAGGCGCCGTCCCACCGGATGACTGCTGGGACGCGGGATGAAGGATCACGCGAAGGCGGCCAGGGAGTAAGCGAACTCAACTGTCCCTGAAGCCAACGGTGTTGAAGAATCCGGAGAGCGGTGCGACGACGGACGGCCCGTTGTCGCCGCCCTGGGGGGAACGTGCTCGTTTTGGACACGCAGGACCTACCTGCCGCCGACCGGATCGAGGCATTTCACGCCGTGGCTGTCGGAGAGAGCGGCAGCTGCTCGGTCGAGCAGGAACAACCCGAGGCCGGCATCCGGAAGAAACTGGAGGTCTGGAACTTCGGCCCGCTGACCCTGTTCGCCACGGGCGGCACGGGCATGCGCATCTGGCGCACCCCGCGGCACGCCCGGTTCGACTCGATGAACACCGTCTCGATCATCACCCAGAGCCAGGGGACGGGCGCATTCACCTGGAATGGCCATCAGCAGCGCGTGGGGCCCGACGCCCTGGCTCTGGCACACAAGACCGCCGGCTACGAGTACGCGTGGTCCGGGGCCGGTCTGTCCGTGGCGTTCATGGTGGACACCGAACGTCTCGGTCTGCCAGAACACCTGGTCAGGACCGCGATACCGCTCCTGAAGCAGAGCAATGTCGCGCCGTTGTTACTGGATCACTTACGCAGCCTGCACCGCCGCGCCGACCAGCTCAGCGCCGACCCGGGCGCCGAGGCGCTCGGCTCCGCCACCCTGGAACTCACCCGCGCCCTCATACTCTCCGTGGCCGCCGACGAACGCACCCGGCGGTCGGTCGCCGAAGACACCCTCCTCACCCGGGTCCTCGCCTACGTCCGCGCCCATCTGACCGACCCCAGACTCACCCCTCACAGCATTGCCGCGGCCCACAACATCTCCGTACGAACCCTTTACCGGCTGTGTGAGCAAGGCGGCCTGAGCCTGGAGAAATGGATCGTTCGCCGACGCCTGGAAGGCGCCCGCCGCGACCTGACCACGCCCGAGAACACCCACCGCACGATCGAGGCCATCGCCCGATCCTGGGGCTTTGCCAACCCGGCCCACTTCTCCCGCCGCTTCCACCAGACCTACGGCGTCACGCCCCGCCAGTGGCGCCGTCTCCACTACGACGCGGCGGCCTTCTCGCCCCCGGACCACCATTGACGATCACGGCGAAGCCCGGATCTGTCGCCTGCGAGATCAGGTGATCCACCATGCTCCACTGGTCGATCGGAGTCCTCGACGGCCTACGAGAGCAGGCGCGAACCGCCTCATCGAGCAGTCCATGAACGAGTGCAAGCCGGGCGCGGCCGAGAGCGTGTTGAGCGAAGGGCGCCTGACCGGAGAAATCCCAGGTCAGGCACCTTTGCGTACGCGTCTAGAAGGAGTTCACCGCCTTCGTGCTGCGCGAACCGCACACCGCGCTGCGGCAACCCGGCGTTGGATGAGGGCGTGGGCTTCCATCAGTTCGACGAAGGTGTTCTTCGCCGACCCGCACTCTCCCTAGCAGCGGCCGACGAACGAGAACACCAACGGGCTGCTGCGCCAGTACTTCCCCAAGGGAACCGATCTGTCGCGATGGTCCGCCGAGGACCTCGAAGCCGTCGCGCTGGCGGTCAACAACCGGCCCCGCAAAATCCTCGGCTGGAAGACCCCCGCCGAAGTCTTCGAGGAGCAGCTACGCTCGCTCCAACAGCCCGGTGTTGCAACGACTGATTGAACTCACCCAATACGTATCCATTCGGTATACCGACCGGCTCGCCGAGATCGGCGCCGCGGCGTCGGTCGGCTCCGTCGCGGACAGCTATGACAACGCGATGGCAGAGGCGCTGAACGGCACCTTCAAGGCCGAGCTGATCGAGATGCAAGGGCCGTGGCGGGACTTCGACCAGGTCGAGCGGGCGATCTTCCAGTGGGTCACGTGGTACAACGAGGAACGGCTCCACTCCGCCCTCGACTACGTACCGCCCGCCGAGTACGAACGCGATTGGTGGCGACAACAGGAAGCCACCCCGCAGTCCGCCTGAAACAAGATCACCGGACTCTACGAAACTCGGGGCAGCTCATCCCCCCATACCGCACGGTACTCAGGGTCGGTCCCGGCGCACGTCCTTTCGCCGTCGTTCGAGTTGAGGGAGCCAGTGCTCGGGTGGCTGGGGATCCGTGGCTGCTACTGCCCAGCCGTCCTCTTCTTGAGGGTTCCGGGGAGCCCAGGTGCGCGGTGGGCGCAGTGCGAGGACATCCTTGACGAGTGCCCCCATAGCATCAGGAAGGTCCCGGTCAGGATCGTTCAGCAGGAGAGGTATACCCAGCGGGCCCCGTCGGGGGGCTGATGTCCGGTAGGTGACCTGGCAGGAGGCGTTCGCTTCAAAGACGACGCCGCGGGCGTCGGTCGGCCCCTCCTCGTCCGAGAACCAGATCAGCCGGTCGCCAGCTACCAGGCGCTCCCTGCCATAGAGCATGCCGTTCCGCACGGTTCCGTCTCTGTCGAGGAAGGGAACGGGGTCCTCGTAAGCGCCGGGATCGTTGTCGCTGATTCCGGCCACGTGCCCGGGGTCATGCGTGGAGTGGATCTCCAGGAGGTCGCCGTCCGCGTGGGCCGTCCAGATGTCGAGAACCTCAGCGGACGAGCTGAGCAGATGGGGGTACGCGGTGAGCGCGAACAACTGCCCTGCCCTCAGGGGGAGGACGACTCGGTCATTCGCGGGCAGGCGATGAAGCGCAGGGATCGGCTCCCAGCTGTTGATACCGGTTACCTCCCTCTGGCACCGGCGGATCGCCTCGATGGCCGTGTCCAGGGAGACGCGGAAAAACTCCTTGCTTGCGTTAACGCGTTGGGCGGTGAGGAGGCGGTGGACAGCCTGTTCGACGTCCTTGGGCCGGGACGTGTGGGCCCTGAAGAGCACGTCGAAGGGGAAGGGGACCGATGTGCCCGACAGGTCCTTAGCTCGGTCCTCCGCGAGCAGGTCTGTGTAGCCGATCTTGAGCATGTCCGGGAAGGCAGGGTTCCGCTGGACGTACACGAACCCAGTGGTCCGAGGAGGAGGCAGAGGAGTCCCGATGCCCGTCTTCCGTGAGCTGCCGGATTTCTGATGCCTCTTGGTGCCCCTGGAGAATCCGGAGAGCGTGACTGGCGGGCCGGACGACAGTACTTCGATCCCACCTTCGAGGTTGTGATGGGATGAGACGGCGATGCGGCGTCCCGAGGAGAAGTGCTCCACCTCAGCGCGGGACAGACAGCGCAACGCTTCTTCGAGCGGTTCGATCCCCTCATGTTCGTCGTAGTCGCGGTCACGGAAGTCTGGCAGGGATCGGGCCAGTGCATTGGTGGCGGCTTCCGTGATCAGACTGGCGAGCTCCGGGCCGATGTGTGCGTACACAGTGCCTAGGTGGGTGGACTCGATTTCGTCGTACTCGTTGTGTGCTTGGCCGTAGAGGTCGATAGGGACGCCGGCACGCTTCGCGATGAGGAGCAGCTCGCAGGCGTGACCTGGGTTGTCCAGGTCGAAGACGAAGTGGGCGTGCATGCCCGGGGACTCCGTCCTGGGCTTACGGCAGATGAGTAGAAGGCGGTTCCGATGTTCGGGATCCCGCTCGAAACCGAGGGGCAATACCCCCTCTGCGACTGCGGCGAGGGCAGCCTCCGCCTCTGCTGCGGTTCGGACGATGATGTTCCACCAGGGCAGAGGGCCGAAGGTGCCGTGTACCGCTTCAGCATCGGGAACACAGGAACTGCCGGGGTACGACTGCCGGAAGTCGAGGGAGTGGTTCAGGAAGGTCTGAATGCAGGCGTCCTGGAAGCGCTCCTGATGGGTGCGCGCCCGCAGCATGTCGCGCTCTGTGTCGCTCAGGCAGCCGATCGCCTCGCCGAGCATCTCTAGCTGCTCGTTGACCAGTTTCAAGGCTCGGGCGATCACTGGCCGCAGAGCGTGATTCTTCCGGAGCTGTCGGCTTACCTCTCGAAGGTGCTCCTTGGCCGCGGTGCAGTAGGCCACATCTGCGCCCAACTTCCATAGGTGCCTGGCCTCGTCGGCGGGAAACTGCGCCAGCCACAGGCGATGAGCGTCGTTGCCCTTCCTGATCAAGGCAACTGAGGCGGCATGCCGCACATGAGCGTCGCGTTCCGCTTCCAGCCTGGACCAGATGGTGTCGGAGTACGCATCAAGAGATATGACTGAGAGAGGCACCAGAGCCTCTCCGGTGCGAACCTCCACGCCCCAGTGCCGGGCCAGTTCCCTGGCCACCTGGGCGGCGGTCGCCGCGCGGGACGACCGACGTGACCAGTGGTCCAGGAGGAGGGCATACGTGCTCTCTGGATCCGCAGCGCGCAGTCCGAGGCCGAACAGCAGGACGGAACCGACAAGGCCGTCGCGCTCCACGTGCCGGCGGACATGCTCGACCAGGCTGGTGAGTTGATCCGTGTCAGGCTTGGGATCGGCGAAGACCGGGTGCTTTGCCAGCAGTCCCGTGATGTGCGCGGTGGACCGGCCACGCGCGTCCAAGACGGCGATCCGCAGAATCAGGAGGGCACGCAATAGATCCAGATCACTCGGGTTACCGACGATCCGCGCCGGATCCAGCAACGGGTGGTGGCGACCGACAGAGGTGGCAATCCCCGCGCAGATCTTCTGGATCCACTGCTCGCGCAGGTCGGTCAAGCCAGTAGCGGAAGGCACAGCTCTAATCCCCCTGTTAGACAAGGACGGTAATGGAACCCTCTCCGACATCCGCACTGGAGACCGTCCTCGTGAAAGCTCTGCCGGCGCGTGCTGTCGGCGACCTGTGGGACATGCAGGCGCCTGGCAGACGCCATGCCCATCAGCCCTGAGGGCCTGGAGGGCCACGGCCAGGCAGCTCATCATCCTGGCCTGTCACATCTGCGGAGTGTAGGAGGTGCCGCTGACAAGAGACCCGCATCGCGACGTTCCCGCTGACTTCCTCGGGCCCGTGGCGGTGTGGGAAGCCCCCACGACTCGGTTCGCTGTCAAGCGCCTGGATCAGATGCCAGGGCGACTGGCTTCACTGGTCTAGGTTCTCAACTTCAGTGTCAGGCGCCGACCCTGTGACCCGGATGTTTTCCTTGAGTCTCACGATGTGTCGGCAGGCGGCTGTCTCAGATCGGTGTCATTTCCCCAGGCTGTCCAGCAGGCTGCAACGCGGCCCGGGGCGTCACGAACCTGCATCGGCAACCATCAGCTCCTGGTGACGTGCAGCGCAGGTTGCGCGGACACTCCGTTGCACTTTGCGTGATTTTGGCTGTGTCGCTGCGGTCGCGAAAAGCAGGTTGCACACGAACGCCCCGAGCGTCGTCGCCGACAAGCGTCTGCGGGACTACGGACGGGTTGATCAGCCCATAATTGGAGTCAGTGCCGAGCGACCCGGCGCATCGCACCCGCCCCGGGTGCACTCACCGCGATCGGAGAGCATCGTGAAGAACAGCCCGTTGCGGCGAGTGGTTGACAACGAGAGTGGTAGCCAGTCCATCGTCAGCACGCCCTCCGAGGCGGTCGCGTTCGTCAACAGCCGGTTCGACACCGATGACGACGACGAGCCGTTCAGCATCACCGAGGTCGGCCCTCTCCTTCCGAAGCCGCTCGGGGTCATCACCGCATGGGCCGCCGAGAAGGACGGCGAGCGAACCGACGGGCGTACTGCCCCGATCACCATCAGGCCGGTTGTGACGGACAACGCCGGCGAGTGCGATGACGTAGTGCTCTGGCGCGACGTGTACGTCTCCTGGGACCACGACATGTACACCGTCGAGGGGCCGGACAGCTCCGAGTACAGCGAGGCCTACAGCGCTGCCGAGTTGAGCGCGATCCTCGACGAGTACGCCGACGACTACGAGTACGCGCCTGAAGGGCCCGACAGCCACAGGTGGCCGAAACCGGAAGAGTTGATCACCTACGGCGCCCAGGAGTGCGCCAAGCGGTTCGGGCACCTCGACGACGACGCCCTGCTGTGGCTCGCTGCCACCCGCATCACGCTCGCGGTGTGGCGCAACACACCCGTCGAGAACTGGCATGCCGGGAAGAGTCCGCTCCACGACGGCACAATGATGCGGATCAACACGGCAACCACCCGACTCGTGCGCTCGATGCTGTCGTTCGACCATGTCGACTGGATCGGTCTCGGTCTCGCGATCGTCAACCCGTCCCGGGTTCTACCGACCGGGCAGTCTGTTCTCGAGCTCGGGCTGGCCTGCCACAATCCTGACGACCCGGCGCACGAGGTTGATCCGCGAGAAGAACTCGCGGAGATGGCACAGACCGCGATCTCATGGGGGCGAAGGTACTGCATTCGCGAGAAGGAGTTCGGCCTGCGAACCCTGATCGAATCCTTCTGTGCGTCCGACAACGGCTGGTTCGGAGCACCAAGTTGGGGGCGCATCGTCGATCGGTTCCTTGCGGCTGCCAACGACCGGGAGAATGCGCACTGGCGCATACGCCGGGACAAGCCTTGGTTCGACGAGTGGTTCACCAACCGCCCGGCCGACATTGCGGACACCACGGAATTTCGTCGGCTGCTCCATGCCGGGCCCGACCTGCTGTCCGAGGAGGCCGCCGAATGGTGCGTGGAAGGTGCCATCGGCTACATCTGCCAGGACGACCATGCGAACGGCTGCCTGCGGTGCGGTATCCCGCTGGCAACGGAGTCCCCAAACGAGTGAACGTGGGCAGCCTCCTCCGCGAGCGCTACGTTCGCATCCGCGTGAGGCGCCCACGCCGGACCTGAGGCAAGGCCACCCGAACGAATGACGGCAGTGGCCAGCGATTCTCAATCCCGTGTCAGTTCGGCCAGTCGCATGACATCGCGACTGAGAAAATGACACGGGATCTGAGAACCTACAACTGTCCAAGGACGACAGTTCGCCGGGGGCAGACAGGAAAGATCACGGAAAGACTGGCCAACCTGCGCGGGAGCATGTCAACGTAGACGACCTTGCAAGAAACCCCAGGTCAGAGGGGTGATTGTCTGTGACCGTGGCTTCCGTCGGCCCCGGTTTCTCCACCACCGTCGAAGCCCTGCGGCTGCGCGAGTGGCAGCTGGGCCCTGGCCAGCCCACGCTCGTTATGGACAACCAGTTCTGCGCCGAGGACTTCAACCTCATCGTGGACGACCGTGCGGACGTGCACGTCAGCTCCAAGGACGGCCGGTTCTACCTCGGCTGGTTCCCGCTCGGTCGTCCCGGCACCGACGGCGAGGGATGGAAGATCGCCGTCACCGGAACAGCCAAGGTACCCGGCTACCAGCTGTTGTGCGACACCGAGACGCCGGCCGACATCGTCGCTGCCGCCGTGGCGGGCGTGCTGGAAACCTCATGTCGCGTATGACAGCTCAGGCGCCCACGCGTAGTCCTCGCCGGGAGGGTGGTCGGCTGACGCCGGCTGATTCCATCGCTCACCGTTTTCCTCACCCAAGGAGGCCGTTCATGACGTCCACGGAGATGACCGTCGGCGATCTCATCGACCTGCTGTCCGGTTGCGACCGCAGTGCTCCGGTCCGCCAGGCCATGAATCCGTTCTTTCCGATGGCACACCGCTTGGCGCAGGTCGTGCAGTCCGTGGACGAGACCGGCCAGACCGTCGTCTACCTCGCCGAAGGCCGGGACGAGGGCTCACAACTCGGCCATCTGCCGCCCGAGGTCGCCGTCGCCCTGACCTGGCAGGGCGACGTCCAGGCATCCCCGCGCCGCCCCCGCCGCCGTGCCGGCGGCAACTAGACCCACACCGAGCCCCTTGGAGGCGCCCCTGTACCCCGAATGTCCGCCCGACCCGTCCACTCCACGTAGCGGCCAGCCCGCGTTCTGGGTCGGCCCCCGGCATCTGGCCGGTGACGATGGGCGCCTCTACGACGCTGTCGCCGACACGCTCGCCGGCCTGGGCTGGACGAGCCTGACGATCGTCCGCGGACGGCACGAGCCGGACGAGGCACCCGAGGACCGCCAGGTCCTGCGCAGCACCGTCCTGCGCATCAGCCCCAACGCCCTGCGCTGGGCCCAGTGGAGCCTGGCGGACGAACCGTTCCACCTGGGGGACCTGCCGATCGCCTGGCAGATCTCCGCCCGCGCGGACACGAGCAGCCCGCTCGCCCAGTGGTCGGCCTACTTCACCCCCGACGTCCCCGGTGAGGCCGTAGCCGACTTCCTCGTCGCGCTCGACGCTCGCGACGAGCCCGCCCTGCCGCTTGCCGGACCCGAGCTGGTCCTGGACGCCGTCGCCGCACACGGATGGCTCCGCGACATCGACCAGCCCCAGGCGGCAGCGACAGACCCGACGTTCACCTCGCACCTCAGCCTCGGCGAGGTGCCGCCTCTAATCCAGGACGGAGACCCGCGCGCCCTGATCACCGAGGACGACGAGGCGAGGCTGGCCGGGTGGCAAGCGTGGGCCGAGCCCGCGCTCGGCGCACCGTGCCTGTGGGCGGCCTCCTTCTCCGCCAGCGTCCCGCACGACCTTGTGGCCGCCTTCGCAGCCTCCCTCAGCTCGACGGCACCGGTCCTGCGGCGGGTGCTGCCCGAGGCCACCCGGGAGCGTCTCCTGCGCGCGCCGGCCATCTAACGCCCCGCCGTTGCCATTTCCCCCAAACACACAGACCGGCCTTTTCCGAAATGGAGGGCCGGGCTTCTTGTTTCTCGGGCCGGTAGTTACGTGCGCACAACGCGCTAGCCTCGATCTTTCGCGAGGGTCCGCCGACGGAGTCGGTGGGCCTTTTCGCTTTCAGGAGCTGATGGTGGGCAGGTCGATGGTCCGGCTGTCGCGTCGGTGGGCGCCGGGTTCCACTGCCCGGGGCGGGTGCTGTTGTCGTCGGGACGGTGGGAGGTTGCTGGTCAGCCGGGGTTGGGTAGGAGCGCGATCCGTTCGAGGGCGGCGGTGATCTCGCCCGTCCAGGGCCAGTGCTGGGCGAGGCGGAGAATCCTGCGCCGGCCGGTGGTGACGAGCTGGGCGGCTGCGGAGAACAGGCGGAATCGCAGGCGGCGGGGTTCCCAGAGTCGGGCCTTGCCGGTGAGGGCGAGCATGGGCATCCAGGCCAGCAGGTCGAGGGCGATCTGGACGATCTCGAGCCAGACCTTGTTCTGGGCTGCCCGGTGGAGGGGCAGGTTGCGCAGGCCGGTGGATCGGGCGGCCCTGATCCGGTCCTCGGCCCGGGCTCGCAGCCGGTGACGCAGCTCGAGTTCGGCGATCGGCCGGTCAGGGGTGTTGGTCGCGAAGCATGTGATCCGCATGCCGTCCGCGTCCGTGATCCTCAACTGGGCGCCTGGATGGGGCCGTTCCTTCCGGACGATCAGTCGCATGCCCTTGGGCCAGCCGTTAAGGACCTTGCCGGTGAACTCGGCGACCCAGGCCCCGTCACGGGCCTCACCGTCGGTCTCGACGGCCGGCGTCCAGGCCGAGGCGGGGACCTTCAGCACGTGTTCGTGGATCGCTTCGGTGATCACCATGCCGACCGAGTAGGACAGCCATCGTCCTCGCCTGGCGAGCCAGGACACGAAGTCGTGGGTGCCGCCTGCGGAGTCGGTGCGGATCAGGGTCTGCCGTCCTCGCCGGTAGTGCTTCGGCAGTTGGGCCAGGGCGAGTTGGGCGGTGGTGATGTGGTCGGCTGCCGTGTTCGAGCCCGCGTTTCCCGGTCGGAGGAGGGCGGCGACGGGCTCACCGGTTCCGCCCGTTCCGTGGTCGACGAAGGCCGTCAGGGGGTGATGGCCGTAGGTCTTCTTCCAGGTCGCGGCCGCGTCCTCCTTGTCGGAGTGGGCGATCACCAGGACGCCGTCGAGATCGACCGTGACCTGGCCGTCGGCGTCCGGGGCTCTCTCGCCGGCCAACGACCAGGCACGCTGCCGGACTTCGGACCGTGCGGACCGGATGGCCTGCAAAGCTTTCTCGCCGGAGGCGGCGAGGATATCGATCAGGCGGGAGATGGTCGGGTCAGAGGCGACCGGGCCGAAGACGGCCGGCTCACACCGCAGCATCGCGACGTCTGCGAGGCAGTCCCCGCCGAGCGCGACCGCCAGGGCGACGTCCAGGAGAGCCTTGCCGGGATCGTGGACGGCTCGCGGCTTCCGCCATGGAGCCAATGCCTGGGATATGGCCTGGTCGAGACCGGTCTTGCGGACCGTTTCGACAAGCCGGACCGACCCGGCCTGGGAGACGACCTGACGGCCGTCGTCCTGGACACGGACACAGAGGTAGGACCCGATAGAGTGCTTCACCTGGGAAGTGCCTCCGGCGGTGGCAGGAACAAGGACCTCGACAATCCTCATTCTGGCTGGTCAGAGCAATGCCGGTGATTTAGTGCATCAGTGCAGGTAGAGCGCTCGCGGATGGTCGTTTTGCGCGAGTTGGGCCCCGGGATGCATAGGGCGATCCGCCACGTTCTGATGATGCGCCAGATGATCTCAAGACAGGGCAACGGGGCTCCCGGTAGGACAGAAGATCGACCAAGATCCGACTGTCTGTGAGGGAGCCCCGTTGGGCGCTCAGTCTGCCATCGCTGCTGCCTCAACCGTCACCAGGGCGGTTCGGCCGGTGTCTCCTCGAAGCCTGCGAAGGGGGAGGGAGCCGCAGTTCGGGGACCAGATCCGGCTCGGCGTACTCACTGAGGAGATCACCCCCGAAGTGGTCGACGAGGTGCTGGAGTTGACCGGGAGGACCGAGCGCCGCCGACGGCTTCTGCCGGCCCGCGCGGTGGTCTACTTCGTTCTGGCTCTGTGCTTGTTCAGCAGCTCGGACAGCACCGGGCCGCCGGGATACCGGGTGGTACTGCGGACCCTGACCGACAAGCTGCGGCACCTGCCGTGCGGCCTCGTCCAGCGTCTGCCCACCAGTTCGGCCCTCACCAGAGCCCGCCAGCGCCTGGGCGACAAGCCGTTCCAGGCGCTCTTCGAACGCCGGTGCGGTGCCCAGGCGACACCCACGACACCCGGAGCGTTCGCCTTCGGCCTGCGGCTGGTCGCCTGGGACGGCACCGCGCTGGACGTGCCGGACACCCCCGAGAACGCCGCCACGTTCGGATTCACCGGCCGCGAGGGCACCAACAAGAGCGGAAACCCCCAGGTCAGGCTGATGGCCCTGATCGAGTGCGGCACCCACGCCATCATCGACGCGGCCTTCGACTCCATCGCCAGATTCAGCGAGCACAAGCTCGCCCGCCGCCTGCTCGCCTCCCTGCGGCCCGGCATGCTGCTGCTGGCCGACCGCAACTTCGCCGGCCATGAACTGTGGGGCCTGGCCGAGGCGACCGGCTGCCACCTCGCCTGGCGGATCAAGAAGAACCTCGTCCTGCCGCCGCTGTGGGTGCTGCCCGACGGCTCATACGTGTCCGTCATGCCCACCCCCGCCGAAAGCCAGCGCCTGGGCGACGCACGCTTCCACGGCCGCACTCCGACAGGGCTGCCCCAAGGACACCTCGTGCGCATCATCGACTACACCGTCACCGTCCGGCCCCAGCACGGGCCGGTGCAGGTGGAGAAGTTCCGCCTGGCGACCAGCCTGCTCGACCACCGGCACGCGCCCGCACGGCAGTTGGCCCAGCTCTACCACCAGCGCCGGGAGATCGAGAACGGCTTCGCCGAACTCAAAAACCGCCTGCGGGGCGCCGGCTTCATCCTGCGGTCCACGCGCTCCTCACCGTCTACCAGGCGCTGTCCGCGCTCAAAGTCCACGCAGCCGAGCAGGGCGAGGTCGATCCCGACCAGATCTCCTTCACCACAACAGTGCAGCTCGCACGGCTCACGACCGTCAGACAGACCGCAGCGAGCCCGCACGTCTTGCGCGCGGCCCGACTCGAAGTCGTCCAGGAACTCCTCAACGACCTCCTGCCGCCTCGCCGCGACCGCCGCTGCCAACGGCTCAAGAAGCCACCGAGGAACACCTTCGAAGCCAAACGCCGGGATGAGCCCCGCCCTCCCAGCCACGTCAGCTACTCACTCAAAGTAACGCGGAACCCGAGACACCCGCTCTCACCTGCGGAAACACCCTAAATCACCGGCATTGCTGGTCAGAGGCACTTTCTGCTTTCCTGACCGCCTGCCGGACAGCCCACGTCATGAAAGCGCGAGGTCAGTCAAGGTGACGTACCCGAGGGCTGAACCGGGGGCTTGGTCCGTGACTGGTCCGGAAGCACTGGTCAGGAGGGGTGCAGTCGTGGGAGGAATTGGGAGTTAGCACGCAAGTCGGGCCCGGTCGAGAGCGGGTCGCACGAAGGGCGCCTGACGGGTGAAAACCCAGGTCAGGTGCCTTTCCAAGTGCCTCTAGAAGAAGCCGAGCTTCTTCGGCGAGTATGACACCAGCAGATTCTTGGTCTGCTGGTAGTGCTCCAGCATCATCTTGTGCGTCTCACGTCCGATGCCGGACTGCTTGTAGCCCCCGAACGCGGCGTGCGCCGGGTACGCGTGGTAGCAGTTGGTCCACACGCGCCCGGCCTGGATCGCCCGGCCGGCGCGGTACGCCGTGTTGATGTCCCGTGTCCACACCCCCGCGCCGAGGCCGTACGAGGTGTCGTTGGCGATCTTGATGGCGTCGTCGAAGTCGTCGAACGACGCCACCGAGACGATCGGACCGAAGATCTCCTCCTGGAAGATCCGCATGCGGTTGTCGCCCTCGAAGATCGTCGGCTGGACGTAGTAACCGCCCTTCAACTCCCCGTCGTACTCCGTGCGTTCACCGCCGGTGAGGATCCTGGCGCCCTCGTTCCGGCCGATGTCGATGTAGGAGAGGATCTTCGCCAACTGATCGCCGGAGGCCTGCGCGCCGATCATCGTCTCCGTGTCGAGGGGGTGTCCGGGCTTGATGAGCTCGGTGCGGGCGACGGCCGCCTGGAGGAAGTCGCCGTAGTTGCCGCGCTGGATGAGGCCGCGCGAGGGGCAGGTGCAGACCTCGCCCTGGTTCAGCGCGAACATGGTGAACCCCTCCAGCGCCTTGTCCCGGAGGTCGTCGTCCTTCTCCCAGACGTCGTCGAAGAAGATGTTCGGCGATTTGCCGCCCAGTTCCAGGGTGACCGGCTTGAGGTGCTCCGCCGCGTACTGCATGATCAGCCGACCCGTGGACGTCTCGCCGGTGAAGGCGACCTTCGCCACCCGCGGACTGGACGCGAGCGGTTTGCCCGCCTCCGGTCCGAACCCGTTGACGATGTTGACCACGCCGGGCGGCAGCAGGTCCGCGATGAGACTCATCCAGTAGTGCAGCGACACCGGGGTCTGCTCGGCGGGCTTGATGACCACCGCGTTGCCCGCGGCGAGGGCGGGCGCGAGCTTCCAGGTGGCCATCAGAATGGGGAAGTTCCACGGGATGATCTGCGCGACGACGCCGAGCGGCTCGTGGAAGTGGTACGCCACGGTGTCGTCGTCGACCTCGCTGAGTGCGCCCTCCTGGGCGCGGATCGCACCGGCGAAGTACCGGAAGTGGTCGATCGCCAGGGGGATGTCCGCCGCCAGCGTCTCCCGGACCGGCTTGCCGTTCTCCCAGCTCTCCGCGACGGCGAGCGGCTCCAGATGGGCCTCCATCCGGTCGGCGATCTTCAGCAGGATGTCGGAGCGCTCGGTCGCCGAGGTGCGCCCCCAGCCCGGCGCGGCGGCGTGCGCCGCGTCCAGCGCCCGCTCCACGTCCTCCGCCGTACCGCGGGCCACCTCCGTGAAGGTCTGTCCGTTGACCGGCGACGGGTTCTCGAAGTAGCGCCCGAGGGCCGGGGGGACGTACTCGCCGCCGATGAAGTGGTCGTAGCGCGTCTGGTAGGAGACGATCGCGCCTTCGGTGCCGGGCGCCGCGTAACGGGTCATTCTGCTCTGCCTCCTTCAGCAGCGCTGCCCGCCGTTGGACAGCTCTTCGGGCGAGGCTAGGGAAACGGACGTTGCAACCACGTTGCGCGGGGCGGAGACCGCGACAGGGCGGTGCAGCAGCTCCCCTGCCCCGCAGGGCAGGGCACCGGCGCCCCGGCAACACCGGCGGCGCCGACGCGCAGCACTCGGCACCAGCGCTCGGCACCAGCGCTCGGCACTCCGTGCTCGGCGATTCGAGTCCCGGCGTCCTGGTCTCGTGCTCGGCGGCGCTTCAGCGGTGCGGCCACCCCGGCGGGGTCGTCAGCTCCGCCTCCATCGAGGCGAGGCGCGTCCGTGTCGCCGCCGTCGGACGGGCCGCCGCAAGGGCCCGCCACACGTCGACGTCGTCCTCGCCCCAGGGCGCGTGGGCCCAGTCCGCCAGCAGATCGGGGTCGCCGCAGGCGATCAGCGCGGCCCGCAGTCCCTCGGTGAGCCGGCGTCTGAGCCGCACGACCGCCGGCGCCTGGGAGCCCGGCAGCGGCGGTCCCGCATACGCCGTCACCGCCGCCGTCACCGCGCCGGTCGCCAGTCGCCTCTCGACGACGGTCAGGTCCGAGTCGCAGGCGGCCGTGAGCCGGTACGGGCGCGATGCCAGCAGACCGGGGCCGAGGATTCCACGCAGCCGGGCGAGTTCGGCCCGCAGGGTCACCGGGGTCACCGACTCGTCCTCGTACAGCGCGCACATGAGCTCGTCGCCGGTCAGGCCTTCGGGATGCCGGGCCAGAAGCAGCAGGATCTCGCTGTGCCGGCGGCTCAGCCGCAACTCCCGGTCGCCGGTGACCAGTCGCGCCTCGTCGCGGCCCAGCACGCTCAGCCGCGGAGCGCCGGCGCCGGGCTGCGCCGGGGCGAGCAGGGCCAGGTGGGCCTCGGCGGCCCGGGCGACGGCCTGCACGAAACCGAGGCTGTGCGGATGCGCGAGCCCGTTGCCGCCCGTGATGTCCACGGCGCCCAGCACCCGACCGGTTCGGGGGTCGTGCACCGGCGCGGCCGCGCACGTCCACGGCTGCACCCGTCGCGTGAAGTGCTCGGCCGCGAACACCTGCACCGGCCGGTCCAGGGCGACCGCCGTGCCCGGGGCGTTCGTCCCGACCGCGGTCTCAGCCCACCGCGCGCCGGGCACGAAGTTCATCCGCCCCGCCTGTCGCCGTGCCGCCGCGTGGCCCTCGACCCACAACAGTCTGCCGTGGGCGTCGCACACCGCCAGGAGATGCTCGCCGTCCGAGGCGAACGTGCCCATCAGCTCGCGGAACAGGGGCATCACCCGCGCCAGCGGATGCTCCGACCGATAGGTTCCGAGATCGCCGTCGGTCAGCTCCACGTCCGCCGTGCCGTCGGGGATGACGCCGGCCCGTGCCGAACGCCGCCACGAGTCGGCCACCACGGCCCGCACCGGCCGCGGCACGGTGCCCGCCTCGGTGAACGTCTCGTGGGCCCGGCGCAGAACCCGCACCCGCTCGGCGGGGTCGGCCCCCGGTTCGAGGGCCACCCAGGGATCGGTCAACTCGTCCTCCTGGTGGGCGATACGGATGGAGACATCGTCACTCCGGGTGTGCGGGCCGACAACCGTCCGGACGATCCTCACCGAAACCGATTCCTCCGGTCCCGGGATCGGGCGATCGGCGCCCGACGCCTCATGGTGTCCCATGACCCGCAGCCGTGCGCCCCGCGCCCGGAATCCGTGGACGGCCCGGTGTCTGTGGACAACTCCCTCACCCGAACGGGCAGTTCCGCACAGGCAGTTCCGCATGGAACGCGTGAATCGCAGGCATCGCGTGGCCACCCGCTCGCCGATCTCGGCGTCCCGCAGGGTGTTCCGGGCTCTCGGTGTCGATCGGTTCGCGAGGACGACCAGCGGCGGGCGTCGGCCGCGGTCCGAGCCGCTCGGAAGCGTCGCAACCGCTCGCAGGCCTCGCGACCGCTGGGAAGCGCTCGCCGTCAGTCCGACCGGACCCGCTCCGCGACCGCCGCCGGGTCGTCGAGCACCGCCCGCACCACCGAGTGCGCGGCGCCGAGCAGCGGTCCTTCGGGGCCCAGCCGCGAGACGGAGACAGGGCGGGCGGGGCCCGCGGTGCGCCGGGAGAGTTCCGTCTCGAGCGACGGGAGGAGCCAGGGCGCGAGGCCGGCGAGGGCGCCGCCCAGCACGATGCTTTCGGGGTCCAGCAGGTTGAGCGCCCCGGTCAGGGCGATTCCGAGCGATGTTCCGGCGTCCCGCAGCGCGCGCCGTACGTTCGGGTCGCCGTCCGCGGCCCGTCCGGCGAGGAGACCGACGCGATCCTCGCCCGGTTCCAGCCCGGCTGCCCGCAGCACCGCCTCCTCACCGGCGTACTGCTCCAGACACCCGCGCCCGCCGCACACGCACGCCGGCCCGTCGGGATGCACCGGCACATGGCCGAGCTCGCCCGCGAAACCGCGGGTGCCGCGCAGCAGGGCGCCGTCCACGACGAGCGCGGCGCCGATGCCGATCTCGGCCGACACGTGCAGAAAGTCCCTCGGGGTGTCCGTGCCGAGCCAGAGTTCGGCCAGGCCGCCGAAATTGGCCTCGTTGTCCACGGTCAACGGGTACTCCCCGGGCAACAGAGCGCCGAGATCGACGTCGTGCCAGTCGAGGTTCGGCGCGCGCACGACCGTACGGGCGTCCCGTGCCACGAGGCCCGGAACGGCGACGGACAGCCCGGCCGGCCACAATCCCTCGCGTTCCGCGGCCGCCACGACGTGCTGCAGGAGCTCGGTCAGCTCCTCGACGACCGGCTCGGGGGAGCGGCCGCGGTTCGTGCCGTGTCGCACGACCCGCGCCCGTACCTCGCCGCGCAGGTCGACGGCGCAGACCGCGAGATGGTCGACCCCGATCTCGGCGCCCATGCCCGCCGGCCCGCGTCCGCTGACCGCGAGGGCCGAGCCGGGCCGGCCCACCCGGCCGGGGCGTTCGGGGCCGAGTTCCTCCAGCAGCCCGGTGCGTATGAGCTCGTCGACGAGGGTCGACACCGCTGCCCGCGTCAGACCGATCCGTGAGGCGACCGCGGCGCGGGAGAGCGAGCCCTCGGCGCGGACGGCGTGCATCACCCGGGCCAGGTTGCGGCGGCGCATGCCCTGCTGGGTGTCAGGAGTCGCGCGCCCCCGGCCGGCGGGCCGGGCCTCGTGCAGCGGTGCGGTCATGCCTCCGTCGATTCGTCGATTCGTGGATGGGCTGATGGGGCGGGAGGGCGATGGGCCGATGCCGGGTCGCCGGTCGGGGCGGCTTCTTCGATCGGTCGGCCTCTTCGATGGTCAGTGGGCGTTCGTGCTCCGCTCCAGCAGTGGGGACGCGTCGGAGAGTACCCCGGCGATTCTCGTCAGTGTCGCCTCGTCCCGCTCGACGGCGTCGAGGACCGGGCCCCGGGCGGTGTTCCAGCGACGGGCGACGGCGGCCGGGTCCTCGCCGGTCAGCAGCCCCGCCGCCTGCGCGGCGGCCCCCAGCGCGACGAGTTCCTTCGCTTCGGGGACCTGGACCGGACGTCCCGACAGCCGGCGCACGGTCTGCTGCCAGGCCGTGCCCCGGGCGCCGCCGCCGATCAGCAGCAGGGGGGACGAGCGGTCCGCTTCCGCGTCGAGGACGAGGTCGAGCGCGCCGAGCAGGGAGTGCACGGCCCCGTCGTAGGCGGCCTGGAGCAGCTGGCCGGCGGTCGTGTCGTGACGCAGACCGTGCAGCACGCCGGACGCGTTCGGCAGGTTCGGGGTGCGCTCCCCGTCGAGGTAGGGCAGGAGCGTGAGGTGCGCGGTGGGCTCCACGGCTTCGCGGTCCAGCCCCAGCAGAGCGGCGACCCGGTCGACGGCGAGCGTGCAGTTCAGGGTGCAGGCCAGGGGCAGCCAGTCGCCGTGGGCGTCGGCGAAGCCGGCCACGGTGCCGGTGGGGTCGGTGGGGCGGCGTTTGGCCACCGCGTAGACCGTGCCCGAGGTCCCGAGGCTCAGCACGGGCGTGCCGGGACGCAGCCCGAGGCCGAGCGCCGCCGCGGCGTTGTCGCCGGTGCCCGGGGCGACCAGCGTCCCCTTGGCGAACGGCAGGTCGTGGCTGTCGCGCACGGTGCCCGCCACCTCGCCAGGCCGCACCACGCGGGGCAGCAGGGCCGGGTCGAGCCCCACATGGGCGAGGATCTCCTCGTCGTACGACTCGGTCCCCGAGGCCCACCAGCCGGTGCCCGAGACGTCACCCCGGTCGGTGGTCCCCTCGCCCGTGAGACGTTCGGTGAGGTAGTCGTGGGGGAGGCGCACGGCCTTGGTCGCGCGCAGGGCCTCCGGCTCGTTCTCCGCCAGCCACGCCCACTTGGTCACCGTGAAGCTGGCCGCCGGCACGGATCCGGTGCGCTCCGCCCAGAACTTCGCTCCGCCCAGCTCCTCGGTCAGCCGGCGCGCCTGCGGAGCCGAGCGGACGTCGTTCCACAGCAGTGCCGGGCGCACCGGCTCGCCACGCTCGTCCAGGGTGACGAGTCCGTGCTGCTGGCCGCCGATCGACACGGCGGCGGCTTCACGGGCCGCGTCGCCGCACTGGTGCAACGCCTCGCGCAGGGCGTCCCACCACTGACGCGGGTCGCTCTCACGGCCGGCCCCTGCGGACACGGTGTGCGGCGCCTGGCCGCTCGCGACGACGGCGCCGGTGGCGGCGTCGACGACCAGGACCTTCGTGGACTGGGTGGACGTGTCCACGCCGACGACGAGCGGACCCTCGGCTGCTGACATCGGGCTCTCCCTCAAGTTTTTCCGCGGCTCTGCGGGATCTGTCTTCCCAGAGATGCGTCCGCATACTAATTTGTAAACGGCCATGACGAAATAGTTCGCCACCGCCCCCGCACCACAGACTTCGAGCAAGGAGCCCGGCATGAGCTACCAGCCCACCCCCGACGACAGGTTCACCTTCGGCCTGTGGACCGTCGGCTGGCAGGGAAGGGACCCGTTCGGCGACGCCACGCGGCGTGCCCTCGACCCGGTCGAGACGGTGACGCGCCTGGCCGAGCTGGGCGCCTACGGCGTGACGTTCCACGACGACGACCTCATCCCGTTCGGATCCTCCGACAGCGAGCGCGAGGAGCACGTCAAGCGCTTCCGGCAGGCCCTGGACACCACCGGCATGACCGTGCCGATGGCCACCACCAACCTCTTCACGCATCCCGTCTTCAAGGACGGCGCGTTCACCGCGAACGACCGCGACGTGCGCCGGTACGCCCTGCGCAAGACGATCCGCAACATCGACCTCGCCGTCGAGCTCGGCGCCAAGACGTACGTGGCCTGGGGCGGCCGTGAGGGCGCGGAGTCCGGCGCCGCCAAGGACGTCCGCGTGGCGCTCGACCGCATGAAGGAGGCCTTCGACCTCCTCGGCGAGTACGTGACCTCCCAGGGTTACGACCTGAAGTTCGCCATCGAGCCCAAGCCGAACGAGCCGCGCGGCGACATCCTGCTGCCCACCGTCGGCCACGCCCTGGCGTTCATCGAGCGCCTGGAGCGTCCGGAGCTGTACGGCGTCAACCCGGAGGTCGGCCATGAGCAGATGGCCGGGCTGAACTTCCCGCACGGCATCGCGCAGGCGCTGTGGGCGGGCAAGCTCTTCCACATCGACCTCAACGGCCAGTCCGGCATCAAGTACGACCAGGACCTGCGGTTCGGCGCCGGTGACCTGCGTTCCGCGTTCTGGCTGGTCGACCTGCTCGAGAGCGCCGGTTACGCGGGCCCGAAGCACTTCGACTTCAAGCCGCCGCGCACCGAGGACCTCGACGGCGTGTGGGCGTCGGCGGCAGGCTGCATGCGCAACTACCTGATCCTCAAGGAGCGGGCGACCGCCTTCCGCGCCGACCCCGAGGTCCAGGAGGCCCTGCGCGCCTCCCGCCTCGACGAGCTGGCGCAGGCCACCGCCGCCGACGGCCTGGAGAGCCTGCTCGCCGACCGCACCGCCTTCGAGGACTTCGACCCCGAGGCGGCCGCCGCCCGCGGCATGGCCTTCGAGCAGCTCGACCAGCTCGCGATGGACCACCTGCTGGGCGCCCGGAGCTGAGCCGCGCACACGCGCGTGGGTGCGTCGAGCTGCCACACGCGCGTGCCGCAGACATGTTCCACCTCCGGTCGGCCTCCGCACGCAATATGCCGGAATCATGCCCTCCGTGCCATGAACCGGTATCAAGCCGCGTGCGGGGGTCGCTCGCGGGCGGGCCCACGGTCACGCTGGACGGCATGGCCATGCCGCCCGTACCGCCTCAGCCGCCCGGACCGCCGGGGGACATGCCGCCTCCCGGCGGCTTCGGACCGCCCACCGCCCCCTACGGAACCGGTGCGGTCGGTGATCCCGGCGGCCCCGGCCGGCGGCGCAGAAACCCGCTCTTCGTGGTGTTCGCCCTGCTGGTCCTGGCCGCAGCGGTCATCGCCGTCGTGCTGATGAGGTCGGGAAGCGGCGACTCGCCGGACGACGGCCCCACGACCGGGGGCGGCGCCACGAGCTCGCCCCCGCCGTCCGCCGGTCTTCCGACGACCCTGCCCAGCGGTTTCCCCAGCCGCCTTCCCACCGCGCTGCCGAGCACGCTCCCGACGGAACTGCCCACGGCGCTGCCGACCGCGTTGCCGAGCACGCTGCCTACCGAGCTGCCCAGCGGGCTGCCCAGCGGGCTGGAATCGCTGCTCCCCTCGCTGGGCGACCTCGCCCCGTAGGCTGCCCTGCGTCGTCGCCCGCCCCGCGGCCGACGCACGTGAGGCACGCCGTTCCGCCTGCCGACGGTGTCCCCGGCGGAGGTCGCCTCCGCCGGGACCAGCGCTTTCGTCAAGGAAGGAACGGCGTTTCAGTCAGGGAACCGAGGGAGCCTCCGTCAGGGCGGGACGGCGTCTCCTCGCCGTCGGGGCGGGTTGTCGCCAAGGCGGTCGCCGGGTCGTCGGCGGCCTCCCCGGCCGGCGTCCAGCGACCGCCCTCCTTGCGGTACGGCCACCAGCGACCGTCCCGTCCCAGCCGGAGCTGGCAGGGCTCACCGACGACCGTCCAGCGGTTCGCCCGCACGCGCAGGGCCGGCCGCTCGTCGTCCTCCCAGGCGGCATCAAGCGCAGCACACGCGCGGGCGAGCGCATCGCCTTCGACGGCCCACTCCTCCTCCCACACCGACAGGGCAGCCGCCCCGCCTCGTCGCCAGGCCCGTACGGCCGACGCCAACTGCTCACGGCTGCGCCCCGAGCCGACGGCCAGCCGTCCGGTCACGGCCGCGAGCCGATGCGCGCCCGGACCGCCGCCCACGGCGCCGGCCGCCAGTCGCACGGCGTCCTGACCGACCGACAACGGCTCCTCTTCCGCACGCCGTCCCGGGCGCTCGCGCAGCGCCTCCGCGAGCAACAGGTGCGCCGCGGCGGCTGTCCGGGCGGCCAGGAACTCCAGAGCGGCGGGCTCCACCGCGGGCGGCGGCGGGGTGTCCGTGTCCAAGGCGGGCGGGACGCCCGGCTGCGGCGGGAGAGCGGGCGCGGCCGGCAGCGCGGGCAGGATGTCACCGGCCGCGTACGCCTCCGCCGCGTCCACCCCTTCGGCTCGGGCCGGCGCCGGAGCGGCGTCGGCCGCAGCGCCGGAGCCGCGCGCCTGGAGGCCGTCCAGCAGGACCCTCTCGGCGCGGCCTCGAAGCAGCAGCAGGACGAACGGATCCTGGTCGAGCAGCCTTGCCACCTGGTAGCAGACGGCCGCCGTGTGACCGCAATGGTCCCAGGCGTCGCAGTCGCACTCCGCCTCCAGGTCGCCGAGCCCCGGCAGCAGATGGACGCCCGCGGCGGCGGCGTCCTCGACGAGATGGGGCGGCATCTCCCGGTCGAGCAGTGCCGCCATGTGACCGGACCGTTCGACCGTCAGGTCCAGGAAGCGGTCCCACTGCGCGTCAGAAAGCGGGTCCAGCAGCACGTCGGCCCGGTGCGGTGTGCGGTCACGGCCGCGGACGACGGCCGTGACGCGGCCCGGTCGCACGGTCACCGCGCCCACGGCGCCCGCGCGCGCGAGCCGTCGGCCCTCCTTCACCTGCTTCCCGTCCACGGCGCCGTCCTCCAGCGCGGTGAGCCACGCCCTGCCCCACCAGGTCTGCGCGAATCCCCTCCCGTGGGCGGGAGGCAGCGCCGCGAACGTGCGTGCCTCGGTTCCCTCGACGCGTTCCTCGCCGCTCCGGCCGGCGTCGGCGTGCCCGTTCATCGCGTGCCCTCTCGCAGTTCCACCAGATCGGCCAGCTCGGCGTCCGTCAGCTCCGTGAACGCCGCCGCTCCGGCATCGAGGACGGCGTCCGCGACCGCCCGCTTGCGCCGCAGCATGTCGGCGATGCGGTCCTCGACGGTCCCTTCGGCGATCAGCCGGTGCACCTGGACGGGACGGGTCTGGCCGATGCGGTGGGCGCGGTCGGTGGCCTGCGCCTCTACGGCCGGATTCCACCAGCGGTCGTAGTGCACGACGTGCTCCGCGCGCGTGAGGTTGAGGCCGGTTCCCGCGGCCCGCAGGGACAGCAGGAACACCGGGACCTCGCCGTCCTGGAAGCGCCGGACCATGGCCTCGCGTTCCGCGACCGGCGTTCCGCCGTGCAGGAACAGCGTCGGGACGCCCCGCGCGGCAAGGTGCTGCTCCAGCAGCCGCGCCATGCGCACGTACTGCGTGAAGACCAGCACGCTCGCCCCCTCGGCGAGGAGAACGTCGAGGAGTTCGTCCAGGAGCTCCAGCTTCCCGGAGCGTCCCGCGGTCCTCGGCCGGTCCTCCTTGAGGTACTGCGCGGGATGGTTGCAGATCTGCTTGAGACCGGTCAGCAGTTTCACGATCAGGCCGCGCCGCGCCATGTCGTCGGCCTCGGCGATCGCCGCCAGGGTCTCGCGCACCACGGCCTCGTACAGGCCCGCCTGCTCGTCGGTGAGGGCGACGGGCCGGTCGGTCTCGGTCTTGGGCGGCAGCTCGGGCGCGATGCCCGGGTCCGACTTGCGCCGACGCAGCAGGAACGGTCCGATCAGCCGGGCGAGCCGCTCCGCCGCCGCCGGATCCCCGCCGCCCTCGACGGCTCGCGCATGGCGCGCGCGGAAGTGGCCGAGCCGGCCCAGCAGGCCCGGCGTCGTCCAGTCCAGGATCGCCCACAGCTCCGACAGGTCGTTCTCCACCGGAGTGCCCGTGAGGGCCACCCGCGCGCGTGCGCCGACGGTGCGCAGCGCCCTCGCGGTCGCCGAGTACGGGTTCTTCACGTGCTGTGCCTCGTCCGCCACGACCAAGCCCCACGTGACGGAGCCGAGCCGCTCCGCGTCCAGCCTCAGCGTGCCGTACGTCGTCAGCACGAAGTCCCTGTCGGCCGGCGCCGCGAGGTCGCGACGCGGGCCGTGGAAGCGGCGTACGTCGGTGCCCGGGGCGAATTTCTCGATCTCCCGCTGCCAGTTGCCCATCAGGGACGTCGGGCAGACCACGAGGGTGGGGCCCGCGGTCGAGGCGTCCGCCTGGCGGTGCAGGTGCAGGGCGATCAGCGTGACGGTCTTGCCCAGCCCCATGTCGTCCGCAAGACAGCAGCCCAGGCCGAGGGCCGTGTTGCGGGCCAGCCAGTCCAGCCCGCGGCGCTGGTAGTCGCGCAGGGTGGCGTCGAGCGCGGCGGGCTGTGCCACCGGCTCGTCGCGCTCGGGGTGCGTCAGCCGCTCCCGCAGGGCCGCCAGCCACCCGGTGGGCTCCACGTCGACCCTGAGGCCGTCCACCTCCGAGGAGCCCGTCAGAGCCGCGCTCAGGGCGTCCACGGGAGTCAGCCTGAGGTCCTGCCGGTCGGCGGCGCGACGCAGCTCCCCCGGGTCGATCAGAACCCACCGGTCACGCAGCCGCACCAGCGGCCGCTTCGACTCGGCCAGTCGGTCCAGCTCCTCACGCGTGAGCTGCTGGCCTCCGAGCCCGAAACGCCACGTGAACGTCAGGAGGGCGTCCGTGGACAGCGACGGCGGTGTGTCCGACCCCGCGCGCGGTGAGGTCGAACCCTCCTCCGGCGGACCTATGACCGCGCGGGCGGTCAGCGTCCGGACCAGCTCGCGGGGCCAGTGGACCTCGACGCCTGCCGTCGCCAGCGCTCGTGAACCGTCCCCCAGGAGTTCGACGATCTCCTCGTCGACGAGATCGACCGCCTCGGGGACCGTGGCCGACAGCAGGGGAGTGAGCGGGGGCCAGGCCCGCGCGGCACGGCGCAGGGCGAGCACGGCGTCGGCACGCGCACGGGGGCCGAACCCCTCGCGCGTCGCCTCGGGGCCGCCCCAGATCGTGGCGGCGTCGGCGACGAGCGCGGGATCGCTGACGCTGTGCACCTGCGGCACGGCCCGGTATCGGGGCGTGGCTCCCTCAAGATCGAGGTCGAGATCGACGCCCGGGCCTGTGCCGAGACGGGCGGAGGAGAGCGCGGTCGCACCGGTTCCGCCGATCCCGCCGGCTCCGCGGACGCCGGACCGGGACTCGGCGGCGTCGCCCTCGCCCACGGGCGGCGCGCCGACCGGAGGTTCG
The DNA here is from genome assembly GCF_040299045.1 of Streptomyces sp. NPDC001027. Lineage (NCBI taxonomy): Bacteria > Bacillati > Actinomycetota > Actinomycetes > Kitasatosporales > Streptomycetaceae > Streptomyces > Streptomyces sp. NPDC001027. Next base: position 8,726 of record NZ_JBEPBI010000062.1, on the reverse strand, counting down.
TGCCCCGCGTACTCCGGGGCTCCGACGCCCGACACGTCGATCCGCAGCGAGATCCGTACGCCGGCGTCATGGCCCGCGGCGACGTCGGCCGCCCAGCCGCGCAGCTCCGGCGCCGTCTGCGGCTCTCGCGCCGCGTACGCAGGTCCGCCGGTCACGAGCGACGCCGCGGGTGTGCGGGGCAGCGCGTCCGCGAGGGCGTCCAGAAAGGCGCGCAGCAGCCGTTCGGGGTCGGGGAGCCGCAGTGGCGGGGCGTCGTCCAGTGGCACGGCGTGTGCCTCGGGCGGCATGGAGGCGGCAAGTCGGCGCACCTGCTCGGCGTCGTCCGGGCCCAGCGGGCCGGCCCGCCAGGCGTCGTGGTCCTGCGCGGACAGGCCGGGAAGCAGCAGGCCGCGTGCCGTGAACCGCAGGGACAGCAGGGCGGCCGCACCCCAGAAAGCGGCGGATCGGTGGGCGTCCGGCGCGGTACGCGCGTGGACGAGGACGGGAAGGGCGTCCAGCACCGGCAGCAGCAGGACGGGCACGCGGGTGACCGTCACACCGGCACCGGCACCGGCACCGGCAGGGGCGTCGGCGCCGGCGTCGGTCGGCCGGACGACGGACAGACTCGCGGACGGATCCCGTGCGCCTCGCGGCCAGGTGACGGGAGGGGCCTCGCCGTCGGGTCGCCAGAAGGCGACGCTGCCGGTGCGGGCGGGGACGCCGGGCGCGAACAGGGCGCAGCAGCCGACCAGTTCGGAGATCTCGGGTGACGCTTCCGTGGGAACCCTCTGCACGGTGATGAGCCTGCTCCTCAAGTTTGACTACCGGGGCGGAGTCGCCGAGGGTACAGCACTCGCGAGGAAAGGGCGCACTGCGTTTCGGCGGGCCGGTTTGGGGTGATCCCCTCGGTGCGCCATGTCCGGCGTCCGGTGTCGCCGGGCTCCCCGAGGGCGTCTCGGGGGACTCTCGGGGGCGGGTTTCAGGGACGTCTCAGGGTCGCTGCCGGAACCGCGGGCGGCGTGGACCCGTTTTCATGGCAGAGAGCGGCAACGGCCGCGAAGGAGGCGACGCACACATGTCGAAGAACGCGAAGATCGCCGCAGGGGGCGTGGCGGTAGGGCTCCTCCTGCTGATCTGGCTGCCCTGGTGGGCCGCCCTGCTGATCGTGGTGGGGGTCCCCGCGGCGGCCTACCTCACGCTGGATCCGTCGCAACGGCGCAGGCTGCGCCGTGTCACGCGCAAGGAGCTCGGCCGCTGAGCGACGGGGACCGCATGGCGGCCCCCGTCACCCGCACGGGGAGATCCGGTCGGTCTCACAGAGGTCGTACGGCCATCTTGTCGAGCGCCTCCAGCAGCCCGGGCAGTTCGGGGCCGCGGCCGACGGGCAGCACCTCGCCGGGCTCCTCGTCGAGCAGCACGAACGCGATGTCGTCGGTCCTGGCGACGAGCGACCAGCCGGGGCCGTCGGCGCGCAGCGTTCGCGCGTCACCGGGAGCGAACGAGGAGCGCACCCGTCCGAGCGGAGGCGGGCTGTCCACGTAGGCGCGCACCTCGGCCAGCACTCGTCGGATCCCGCTGTGCCCGCCCGGCGAGGGCTTGTCGCCCGCGCAGGCCTCGCTCTCGGACCCCGTGGCCTCACCTTCGGCCTCCGTGGCGTCGTCCCCGGTCCCTGTGGCGTCGCCCGCGGTCCCTGCGGCCGCCTCCGCGCGCTCCCGTGACGACGCGAACTCCGCGTCGTCGATCTGCTCCCGCCACAGGGCCCACTGCAGCGCGATCTCGTCGGCGCCCAGCCGACGCTGCGCCGGACCCCAGACGCTGGTGTCCGGAGGCGTCAGCGCGGGACCGTCCGCGATGTCCGGGGCGGGGTCGTGCGGAGCGGGCACGCCGGGTGCCGCGACGGCGACCGCAAGCGGCCAGCCGGGCAGCGCGGCGACGACCGTCCGCTCGTCGGGCGACAGGTCGTACTCCATGCCGCAGTCCCACGACGCGATGGCGACGGCCACCAAGGACACGTCGTCGATGACGACGGTCCACCGTGCTCCTCCGCCGTCCTGGCCCAGCACCAGGCCGTACCCGTCGGCGAGCGGCGGCATGCCGAGCGCCGCGCAGGCCTCCGGATAGTCGTCGCCCAGCGCGCTCGGGAACTTCGCCGGCGTCAACAGCACCGCCGTGAGCACATAGAGCGCGTCGTCCGCGGCGGCGACGGTGTCCTCGTCCGTCCCGGCCATCCCAGCCTCCCCATCGGTTCGTCCAACCGCGCGCACCCTAGTGCGGCGAGAAGGCGCTTGTCACGACCGGCCGACTACCCGGAGCTGCAGGTTTCCGGCCGGACGGGGCGAATCGACCACGGGGAGGGGTCGGATGCGTCACGCTGCCGGCAGTCCGAGGAGTTCGCGAGCCACGGTCTGCGGCGATTCGTCGCGCTGCCGCGCCAGGGCGATGACGGCGCGGCAGGCCAGTTCGTTGACGCCGAAGGACAACGCCTCCGGCGACACCCAGTCCGCTGCCTCGTCGATTTTGTCCTGATCGTCCTCGGCGCAGGCCGAGACGTACACGGCGGCCGCCTCGAACAGATTGTGCGTGCGCTTTCCGCCCTTGCGCGCCGCAGCGTCCGGACTCCCCGCGCTGTCCGGGCCGGGCCGCGCGCGCCCCGCGTCGAGGAGTCTTCCGCAGGCCTTGCGTATCGCACCGATCATGCCGTCCGCCTTCCCAGTGCCTCAATGCGTCGACGGGCCGTCCATCTCCCGCTGCTCACCCTGGAGTTGCCCGCCCGGGGGCGGAAGGGAACGGGGTTGCGGTCACTGATCGGGCGTCGAGCGACCCGAGGGTGTCGCTCAGCCAGGCGAGCTCGGCCCGCGAGGTGGCCCGGGCGATGGTCAGAACGCCGCGCCGGAACGGGTCCGTCAGCTCCTCGGCCCGCAGCGGACGGTCGCCGTCGTAGAAGAAGCTGGCCGGTTCCTCGAGGAAGGCCAGCCGGCGGCGCAGCACCGCGGCCTGGGCGGCGGGGTCGTCCAGGTGCCGCAGGAAGGCGAGCACGGTGAACCAGCGGTTCTCGTCGGTGATGTCCCGCCGGTCGGGTTCGGCGAGCCGCCTGCGCAGTTCGTCCCGGCCGTCGGCGGTGAGGCTCAGGACGTGCCGCGGAGCGGCTGCGGCGCCGGGCTCCGTGGCGCGCACCAGGAGGCCCGCCTTCTCCAGGCGCTTGATCGCCGGATACAGCGTGCTCTCGGCCACGGGGCGCACGTGCCCGGTGAGCGCGGTGATGCGCTTGCGCAGCTCATAGCCGTGCAGCGGGGCGTCGAACAGGAAACCGAGGACGGCGAGCTCCAGCATGCCTGCATTCTGCCGCAGAACAGGTGTACCTCGCAGTCTCGGTATCACGTCATTGGAGTACTACGTGAAAGTAATACATCGGTGACGTAGTACTCCGTCGGAGATGTATGGTCATGCCGGGCCCGACGCCGATGGCCATGCTGATGGCGATCGACCGGACCGGGCGACGACCGTGATCCGAGGGGGAGCGATGCAGCAGACCGAGTTCGACGGCAGGGGCAGCCGGGTGCGCTGGACGGAGACCCGGGGCGGCGGGCCCGCGCGGGTGTACGTGCACGGGCTGGGAGCGGCCTCGACCGTGTATCACGCGCACGTGGCGGCCCGGCCGGAACTGGCCGGACGGCGGAGCTTGTTCGTGGACCTGCCGGGTCACGGCATCAGCGACCGCCCGGCGGACTTCGGCTACACGCTCGAGGAACACGCCGACGCCCTGGCGGCAGCGCTGGACGCGGCCGGGGCGACCGGCGCCGAACTGGTCGCCCACAGCATGGGCGGCTCCGTGGCCGTCGTCCTGGCGCACCGCCGGCCCGACCTGGTCGCCCGGCTGGTGCTGACGGAAGCCAACCTCGACGCGTTCCCACCGCCCGCCGCGGGCAGCAGCGGCATCGCCTCCTACGGTGAGGACGAGTTCGTCGCCGGCGGGTACGCGCGCGTGCTCGACGCGGTCGGGCCCCTGTGGGCAGCGACGATGCGGCTCGCCGACCCGCGCGCACTGCACCGCAGCGCCGTCGGTCTGCGACGCGGATCCGATCCGGTCATGCGCGAGATCCTGACCGGGCTGCACGCGGTGGAACGCGTCTACCTGCAGGGTGAGCTCACCGGCCCGCTCGACGGCGCGGACGCGCTGACGGCCGCGGGGGTGCGGGTGGTCACGGTGCCGGGCGCCGGCCACAACGTCATGTTCGACAACCCCGACGCGTTCGTGCGGGCGGTCGCCGGAGGCGAGTGACCCCTCAGCCCTCGCGCACGGCCACGGCCAGGAAGCGCGCGTCCTCGTCGACGTATGACGTCATGCGCCACCCCGACCCCGCCAGCAGAGGGCGGAGGTTGGGTTGCGCCCGCAGATCCTCCGACGTGATCCGGCGCCCCTGGCGTGCCGCGAGCGCCGCCCGGCCGATGGGATGGAACAGCGCCAGCAGGCCGCCGGGGCGCACCACGCGCGCCAACTCGCCCAGGTTCTCGGCCGGCCGGGGCAGGTGGGAGACGAGCCCGGCGCCGAAGACGGCGTCCAGGGCCCCGGAGCGCAGGGGGAGCGCGGTGACGTCCGCGAGCACCAGCCGCCCGTCGCGGTCCCGTCCGGCCCGTACGGCGGCCTCCAGCATGGCCGGGGTCAGATCGACCCCGACGACCACTCCCGAACGCCCCACGGCGGCACGCAGCGGCGTCAGGGCGCGCCCGGTGCCGCAGCCCGCGTCCAGCACGCGGTCCCCCTCGCGCAGTCCGAGGTCGCCGACCGCAGCCGCGTAGGCGGGACCGTCGTCGGGGAACCGGTCGTCCCAGCCGGCGGCACGGGCGCCGAAGAACTCCTGGACATGTGTGTGACGGTCGCTCATTCTCTGCATGATCCCTCACCGGCCCGGAGGACGCCTCGGCGCACACGTTCGAGCGTGACCCGATCGTTCAGGCGCACCTCTGAGTCATATTCCAACAGCTTTCGAAATGCGCCGCCCTTGTGCTCCCGTGCCCCGGCTAGCGTCCCGGGGCCATGGGACACCTGGACCACGCCGCCTTCGGCTGGCTGACCCCCGTGCTGTCGTACGCGATGGCCTGCATCGGCGCCGCCCTCGGACTGCGCTGCACCATGCGCGCGCTCGGCGCCTCCGGGCGCTCCCGCCGCAACTGGCTGATCACCGCCGCGTCGGCGATCGGCACCGGAATCTGGACCATGCACTTCGTGGCGATGCTCGGATTCGGCGTCACCGGCACCGACATCCGTTACGACGTCCCCCTGACCGTGCTCAGTCTCCTCGTGGCCATGGTCGTGGTCTGCGCCGGCGTCTTCGCCGTCGGCTACAGCGGCGACCGCACGCGCGCGCTGCTGATCGGCGGACTCACCACCGGCCTGGGCGTGGCGAGCATGCACTACCTGGGCATGGCGGCGGTCCGGCTGCACGGCGACGTCACCTACGACGCGGTGCGGGTGGGACTCTCCGTCCTGATCGCCGTCGTCGCGGCGACCGCGGCGCTCTGGGCGGCGCTCAACATCAAGTCGCCGGTTGCCGTCACCCTCGCCTCCCTCGTCATGGGCGTGGCGGTGAGCAGCATGCACTACACCGGCATGTTCGCGGTGCGGGTGCACGTCACGCCCTCGGGCGAGGCGCTGCCCGGGGCCACGGCGATGCAGTTCATCTTCCCCCTCGCCGTCGGCCTCGGGTCCTACCTCTTCCTGACCTCGGCCTTCGTCGCCCTGTCACCCACCACCGGGGAGCGCGCGGCCTCCGCCTCCGCGCAGCAGGCGGTGGAGGCCGCCCAGAGCGGTCCGGGGCGACAACAGGCCCGGACCGTCTGAGCGGCCGACACACCCGTCCCAGCCCCCCTTCCGAGCGAGGAGGCCATGCGCACACCCCGCAGGACCCCGACGGCCGGCGCCGACGCGCCGCCCCCCGCGCGCGGGCGGCGCGCCCACGCCGGACCCCCGGCCGACGAAGGGCCGGACGAACGGACGGACCCGTCGACGCCCCCCGCCCCGGACGCGTCGACCCCCCGCGCGCAAGGCTGGCGTCTTCGGCCGCGCACCGTACGAGCCAAGATCGTCTGCCTGCTGATGGTGCCGGTCGTCTCCCTGCTCGCCCTGTGGGCCTTCGCCACGGTCGGCACGGCACAGGACGTCTCCCGGCTGCGCCAGTTGCAGCGAGTCGACTCCCAGGTCCGCGCCCCCGTCGCGGCCGCCGTGGCCGCCCTCCAGGCCGAACGGACAGCCGCCGTACGGTACGCGACCCGTCCCGCACCCGGGCAGGACGCCGACCTGAGGACGCTCGCCGAACGCACCGACCGGGCGGTGTCGGGCCTGCGGCTCGGCGACGACAGCACCGTCGCCGACGGCCAGGACCTGCCCGCGGGCGTGGCCCGGCGTCTCGAGACGTTCGTCTCCGCCGCCGGACGACTGTCCGAGCTGCGGACCGCCGTCCTAGACGGCAGCGCCGGCTGGGAGACGGCCTACAGCCGCTACACCGGCGCCATCTCGTCGGCCTTCGCGGTCGGCGGCGCCCTCTCGGGCATCCAGGACGCCGAACTCGGCTCCGACGCGCGCGTGCTGCTCGAGTTCTCCCGCGCGGGAGAGGCGCTGGCCCAGGAGGACGCCGTGCTCGCCGGCGCGCGGCTGACGGGGCGTCTCGAGGGAACCCGCCTGCGACTGTTCACCGGCGCGGTCGACACGCGTCGCGTCCTCACCGGATCGGCCACCGCGGACCTGCGCGGACCCGAGCACACCGCCTGGCGCCGTCTCGCCGCCGGCAGCGCCTACGCCTCCCTGGGGGCCGTCGAGGACAGGGTGCTCGCCGGGCGGCCGGGAGTGAAGGCGATCGCCGCCGCTCCCGAGGGCGCCTGGGCGTCGGCGCACGCCCGCGTGCAGGACGGCATGCGGACCATCGAGGCGGACGCCGGCAGCGACGTCGCCGGCCGCGCCGACCCGCTCACCCGCGGTCTGCTCACCGCACCCGGAGCCGCGGTGCTGCTGGGCCTCGCCGCCGTCGTCGCCTCGCTCGTCATCTCCGTGCGCATCGGTCGCGGGCTCGTCGTCGAACTGGTCGGCCTGCGCAACAGCGCCCTGGAGATCGCCCGGCGCAAACTCCCGGAGGCGATGGGGAAACTGCGCGCCGGCGAGCAGATCGACGTCCGCGCGGAAGCTCCGCCGGGTCCTCCCTCCGAGGACGAGACCGGCCAGGTCGCCGAGGCCCTCAACACCGTGCACAGGGCCGCACTGCGCGCCGCCGTGGAGCGCGCCGAGCTCGCCAGCGGCATCTCCGGGGTGTTCGTCAACCTGGCCCGCCGCAGCCAGGTCCTGGTCCACCGCCAGCTGAGCCTCCTGGACAGCATGGAGCGCCGCTCCGACGACCCGAACGAACTCAGCGACCTCTTCCGGCTCGACCACCTCACCACTCGTATGCGGCGCCACGCGGAAAGCCTGATCATCCTTTCCGGCGCGGCGCCCGGTCGGGCATGGCGGATGCCGGTCTCCCTCACCAACGTCGTCCGCGCCGCCGTCTCCGAGGTCGAGGACTACGCGCGCGTAGAGGTGCGGCAACTCCCCGAGGCCGCCGTCATCGGCACGGCCGTGGCCGACCTCACCCACCTGCTCGCGGAGCTCGTCGAGAACGCGGCGCAGTTCTCGCCCCCGCACACCCGGGTGCGCGTCACCGGCGAACCCGTCGGCAACGGCTACGCCGTGGAGGTCGAGGACCGGGGCCTGGGCATGGGCAGGGAGACCCTCGACGAGGCGAACAGGCGCATCGCCCAGTCCGAGGCCCTCGACCTCTTCGACAGCGACCGGCTCGGCCTGTTCGTCGTGAGCAGGCTCGCCGCCCGGCACGGCGTCAAGGTGCATCTGCGAACGTCGCCTTACGGCGGGACCACGGCCGTCGTCCTGCTGCCGACGGCTCTGCTGCACAGCGGCACGCCGGAGGTCTCCGCCCGCGAGGCGGCGGAGCAGCCGACGGAACGTGCCTACGCGCGCGTGGCCGGAGGAGACGGCCACGCGTCCGGCGGCCACGCGTCCGACGGCCGCCGCGCCGACGAGCACGCCTTCGGGCCGCACGAGATGTCCGAGCGCCCGCTCGACCACCGGCAGGCGGTCGGCCCCGGGCCTGCCGGCCGACGCCGCGAGTCCGTCTCCCCGCCCCTCGAACGACCCGCGCTCGCTTCCTCCGCGCAGGCCGCCGCCGAGCCGGCCGCGGCCTCTCCGCCGTCCACCGGAGTGACCGCCTTGCGCCTGCACCGTCCCCCGGACGACGACCAGGACGCCGGAGCCGGCGAAGCCACCGGACACGGAGAGGACACGGACGACCTTCCACGCCGGGTCCGGCAGGCCAGTCTCGCTCCGCAACTGCGCCGCTCGGGCCCCGGCGAGCCGGCCCGGACGCCTGCCCCGCGCGGCGACGAAGGACGCACCCCCGAGCTCGCACGCAACCGTATGGCCGCGTACCGGGAGGGCTGGGCCCGAGGCGGCGGAAGGCAACCCGGCCGCGGCGCGGCCCCGGATTCCGCACCGGGCAGTGAAAGCACTGAAGGAGAATCTCAATGATCGTGTCAAGCCGCCTGCGTGACCGGCGGGGTGGAGGTGAAGAGCCTCTTGTCGCGCAGCATCGCCCACAGAACATCCACTCGGCGTCGCGCGAGCGAGAGCAGGGCCTGGGTGTGCAGCAGGCCCTCGGATCGCTTCTTGAGGTAGTAGTCCCGGGAGGGGCCGGGCCGCATCATGG